>DATHLI010000183.1:0-2973 GCA_035488355.1 bacterium
GGACCGTGGGAACTCCTCTGGATGCCGTTCGCGAACCTTGCCGGCGGCTGGGCCTGCTGGCGCCTCGGGCGCCTCAACGCCTACTGCGGCGCAGCGGCCTACGCGCTGATCATCGGGGCGGCCGTCGCCACCATGCTGTCCGCCGTGCTGCCGGCCCCCTTCCGGGTTCTCGTCGCGCCGCTGATCGGGAGCGAGCTGGTCCTGCTGCTCGTTGGGGTGCCGCTGATGCGGCCCGTCCACCTCGCCCTGCAGCGGCTGCTCAGCCGGGGTCCGGCGACCGAAGCGCGGTAGCGTGGCTTTCCCGCGGGGGCTCCTCTGAAGGGCCGCTCTCTAGAGGTGTTCTGGCGGGTCGGGAGGGCGCCGGGTGTGCCAGGGGGTCGCCTGCTCGTAGGCGTGCGCAACGGCGAGGAGCGTCGCCTCATCCAAGGCCCGGCCGATGAATTGCAGGCCCACCGGCAGCCCGTCCGCTCCAAAACCGCACGGCACTGAGATCGCCGGAAGCCCCACGAAGTTGATGAGCCGGACGAGCCGGGTCATGGCGCCGCGCACCTCGACCTCGCGGCCGGCGAGCGCCACCATCTTCTGACCGATCGCGGACGCGACGACGGGCGTGGTGGGCGCCACAAGGGCCGCGTAGGGCCGAAGGAGGCCGTCGGCCTCCCCGAGCAGCAGGGCGCGCACCTTCTGCGCGCGGAGGTACTGGGTGGCCGTGAGGAACAGCCCCTGGCGCAGCAGGTCGAGCGTGTCCGGACCGTAGTCGCCGGGCCGCTCCCGCACCCATCCTTCGTGGACGCTCGATGCCTCGGCCAGGATGACCGCCTGCGCCGCGGCCCGGGTCTCCGCGGGACGGGGAAAACGCACGTCTTCCAACCGGAACCCGAGGCCGGAGAGGACCTCCAGGGCCGCCCGAAACTGCGACCGGACATCGTCGGCCATCTCCTGGTGGTATTCGTCGGCGAGCACGCCCACGCGGGCGCCCGCGACAGACGTCCGGAGCCCGGCGCGAAAATCGGGGACGGACTGCCCGAGCGTCGATGGGTCCCTCGGATCCGGGCCGGCGATCGCCTGAAGGACCAGGGCGGCGTCCTCAACGGTGCGGGTCAGCGGGCCGACATGATCGAGGGTCCACGAGAGCGGAAACACCCCGTGGCGGCTCACCCGCCCAAACGTCGGCTTGAGCCCCACCACTCCGCACAGCGCCGCCGGGATGCGGATGCTTCCGCCGGTGTCCGTCCCCAGGGACACCGGCCCCAGCCCCGCGGCGACCGCGGCCCCCGACCCTCCGCTCGATCCCCCCGGGATCCGGTCCACCCCCCACGGATTCCGGGTGGGGCCGAAGTGGGGATTGTTGGTCGTGATCCCGAAGGCAAACTCGTGCAGGGCGTTCTTTCCGAGGAGCACCGCGCCCGCGTCTCGAAGCCGCTCGACGACCGCGGCGTCGGCGGACGGCACGCGGTCCGCCAGGATGCGCGATCCACACGTACAGCGAACACCCCGGGTGTCGATGAGATCCTTGAGCGACACAGGAATCCCGTGCAGCGGCCCCCTGTACTGTCCCCGGGCGATCTCGCGCTCGGCGTCCCGGGCCTGGGCCCGGGCGGCGTCCGCCGTCACGGTAATGAACGCGTTCAATCCCCGGCACCGCTCGACGCGGGCCAGCACCGTCTCGAGGAGCGTGACGGGGGAGAGGGCGCCCGTCCGGATCTCCCCCGAGAGTTCCGCCACGGACCGGTAGACGAGATCGGTCATCGCGCGCGGGACTCCTCCCAGCGCTTGGGGGTGAACGCCGGTCCGAGTCCCGCGATCGGCAGGGCGCCTAGACGCTCCAGGTCCGCGTAGAGCGCGTTCAGAAAGGGCAAGAGCCGTTCCAAATCCGAGCGGGCGATGCGAAGCCCGGTCAGGGCCGCGATCCGCTCCAGATCCTCAACCGTTGCCATGCCTAGGGGTGTTTCGACCGCTGTCGCCGGCGCCTAGACGCGCGCTCTGGCCTGCCCTGTCTGAACGCGCTTCCAGGACAACAGCACGGCGAGCGAGACGATCACGGCGACGATGATCTCGGGGATGCCGTGTGTGAGGCCGACCGTCCACGCCACTTTGGCCGGCAGGTAGTGGCGGGCCACCCCCAGCCCGAGCACGAGGATCGTGTTGGTGGCCGTGCCGACCACCGCCGCGAGCGTGATGGCCCACCACTCCCCCAGCGGACGGGCGGCCATGTAGGCCCACGCGGCGAAGATGCCGATGAAAATCCGCGGGACGATCGCCACGATCGGGTCCTTGAACATCGGGATCGTGGCGATCACGAAGCTGAAGATCCCGAAGATCGTCCCGACCAGCGCGCCCACGAGGGGCCCTTCCAGGATCCCCCCGATGATGGCGGGCACGTGCATGATGGTGGCCTGGACCCCGGTCGGCATAGGAATGAAGCCAATGCGGGTGGCTCCGAGGACGATGGCCACGGCCCCAAGGACACCGGAGATCACGATCCCGCGCGTCGAGAGGCCTCCCTGCCGCACCTCCTGCATCGCTGCTCCCCCCTTCGCGGCCCGCCCGTGCCGCGGCGTGAGCCACACCTACCGCCCAAACGGGGCCGCCGGCCGTACCCGCAGATTCCGTGCCGCGCCGCGCCCTCCCTGCCGCGGCGGTCGTTTCCCTCGGACCGCCTGCACCGGGCGGGGCGGCGGGAATCAAAATGCGAATGGCGCCCGGAGCAAGACGATGAGGAAGATCAGCGCCACCGCGGGGGCGAGCCAATCCCGAAGCGTGCCCTGAAGGACCGAATACGCGGTCCGGCCCGCGCCGCCCGTGTAGGCCCTCGCCTCCATGGCCACGATGAGCTCTTCCGCCCGATTCAGCGCAAAGGTGAACAGGGGCACGAGGATGGGCAGCAGCCGCCGGGCCGCCGCCACGAAGTTCCAGCGCCGGCCGCCGAGGCTCCCGCCCCGAGACGCCTGTGCCCGCAGCAGCCGCTCGGCC
>DATHLI010000184.1:0-11933 GCA_035488355.1 bacterium
GGCGGCCAGCAGGCCGGTGAGATCGGTCCCGGCGTCTTCGTGGCTGTAGATGAGGTGATATTCGAGCGCCGCGCCGCCGGCTCGGGACTCCAGGCGATAGAAGAGCACCAACGGGGCGTCCGACGTCAAGCTGTCCAGCGGGCCATTCAGGGCCCGGTAGTGAATCACCGGGGCGTGGCGCCAGACAGCCGCCGCCGGGTCGGCGTCATCCACGCACCCGGTCCGCACCGAGCCCACCGTGACCGGCCGCCCCGCGGAAAGCGGCAGGCCTTGCGGGATCCGCAGCCGGAGGGTGTGGGGTCCCGCCGGGAGCCGGCCGAGGGCCCGGAGGTACTCCGTCGGCTCCTCGCCGTTGGCGAGGATCACCTCTTGCCGCGCCCCGCCGTCGACGTCCACCGCGACCACAGCCGCTTCCCCGCGGCGCCAGGACGTCCCCGGGGCGTCGAGCGTCAGCGCGGCCCACACCTCACCGGGTGCGGCGAGCATGAACGCATGCTCGAACACCTCCCCGGCCCGAAGACGCGCAGGGCCGGACGGAGGGGCCCCCGGGATCACGCGCGGTCTGTGGGGACAACCACCGGGGGGCGCATCGGCCCGCCGATCTCGACCACCTCGGGCCCGCAAAAGACCAGCCCGCGGGCGATCCGGAGGCGGATTTCCTGGCCCTCGGAGAACGAGGCGCCCTTTTCGGTAAACATCCGCAGGGCCGGCACGCCGGGACCGTCGAGAAGCACCAGCAGGTAGTGTCCCAGGTTGATGACCCGCCGGACCCTTGCCGGGGCGCCCTTTGGGTCCGGTACGAGATCCTCCGGCCGGACGGCGAGCGTCGCCTCGGCGCCCTCAGGCCACCGTCCACCGGGGAGCGCGAGGCGCCACGGTCCCACCGTGAGCCCGCGGGCGGCGTCGGCGCGGGCGGCCATGAGGTTCATGGTGCCGATGAAGTCGGCCACGAAGAGGGTCTGAGGGCGCGCGTACAGCGCGTCCGGGGTATCGACCTGCTGGAGGATGCCTTCGTTCATGACCGCGATCCGGTCCGCGATCGTGAGGGCCTCTTCCTGGTCGTGGGTGACGAACACCGTGGTGATCCCGACCTTGCGCTGGAGCTGCTTGACTTCCTCGCGCATGTGCACCCGGAGGCGCGCGTCCAGGTTGCTGAAGGGCTCGTCGAGAAGGAGGATCTGCGGCTCCAGCACGAGCGCCCGGGCCACCGCGACGCGCTGCTGCTCCCCGCCCGACAGCTGATGGGGATACTTCTGGGAAAACCCCGGGAGGCCGACAAGGCCGAGGACGTCCCGGACCCGCTCGGCGATCGCGTCCCGCGGCAGGCGGCGGAGCTTGAGCCCGAACGCGATGTTCCCGGCCACGGTCATGTGCGGCCAGAGGTTGTACCGCTGGAAGACCATCGCCGTCGGCCGCTTCTCGGGAGGGAGGGCCACCACGCTCCGGTCGTTGATCTGAATGTCTCCTGAGTCGGGAAGGACAAAGCCGCCGATCATGCGCAGCGTGGTCGTCTTCCCGCACCCGGAGGGGCCGAGGAGGCACATCAGCTCGCCGTCGCGCACCTCCAGGGTGACGTCGCGCACCGCCGCCTGCGCGCCGAACGTCTTGGTGAGATGCAGCAGCGAGAGGCGCGCCATGCGGCGGCCTAGAGGCTGTAGCCGGCGGCGAGGTAGCCGGCCCGCAGGTACCGTTGGGCGAGGAGCAGGAACACCAGCGACGGGAGCGAGAGCAGCACCGAGAACACGGCGCCCACCGGCTGTGGGTAGCTCAGGACCAGAGTGTACATCATCACCGGCATCGTCATGTGGTTCGGCGTGCCGACGATGAGGGTCCCCTGCGCCTCGTCAAAGGCGGCGAGGAAGGCAAACAGGGAGGCGACGATGAGCCCGGGCAGCGCGATCGGCAGCGTGATGGAGAAGAAGGTTCGGAGCGGACCCGCCCCCACATCGCGCGCGGCGTCCTCCAGGTTCCGGTTGATGCCGCGAAACGTGCCCGTGGGGATCCAGATCATGAACAGCAGCGTGTTGATCAGCTGAATCATGACGACGCCCGCGAACGTGTCCATCAGGTTCAACCGGTAGAACAGCGTGGCGATGCTCACGTACAGCCCGATCTTGGGGAAGGCGTTGGCGCTCAAGAACGACAGGAGCAGCAGCCTCCGCCCCGGGAACTCCAGCCGCGCGAACGCGTAGGCGGCCGGAATGCAGATCACGGCCGAGAGCAGCGTGGCAACGGGCGCGCTGAGAAAGCTCATCCGGATCGCCTTGACGACGTTCTCGTTCCCGAGGACGTAGTACCACCATTGGAGCGAGAACTCCGGCAGGAGGTTGGGGAACAGCCACGTCCCGGCGACCGCCCAGACGAGCAGCGTGAGCAGCGGCCCGAGAATGAACGCCGCAAGCGCGAGGAATGCGCCCAGCCCCATCGCCCGGCGCAGGCCGGCGATCGCCCAGTACCACGGGACCCCCGCGCGGCCCGCCGCCGCCGCGGTGGCGCTCACAGCGCGTGCCGCTCCCGGCGGCTCACGCTTGCCACGTACAGGGCGCCGACCGCCGCCGCGACGATGAAGGCGATGACGGCGATCGTCACCGCATCAAGCCGCCGCATGTACTGGGTGAGGTAGTTGGTCATCGTCACCCCAAGCATCTGCGGGGCGTTGCCGCCCACGAGGTACGGAATCGTAAACGATCCGAAGATCCCGATGAACAGCAGGGTGAGCGTGATCATCGTCGGCGTGGCGTTGAGCGGCAGGATAATCGCGACGAACGTGCGCAGCGGACCGGCCCCCACGTCGCGCGCGCCGTCGATGAGCGCGTCGTCGATCGCCTGGAGGCCGGCGCCGAGGATCAGGACCGCAAAGGGGATCGTGGTCCACACTTCCGTGAGCACGATGCCGGTGGCATTGTAGACGAGCGGCGGGAACCACTCGATGCCCATCCGGTAGAGGACCGTCGAGACCATGCCGTGGTTGACGAGAAAGGTGATCATGGCGAACGACGCGATGACGACCGGCACGAAGAGCGGGATCGTAAACAGCACCGCCAGCAGCGAGGGAAGCCGCCCCTTGGTGAACCGGAGGTAGAGCGCGAGCGGGTAGCTGAGACAAAACGTCACGGCGACCGCCACGAGCGTCACGACGATGCTGAAGCGGATGTCCGACCGGAGGACGCGGTTCCCGAGGATCCCGGCGTAATTGGCCAGCGTCCACCCGGCGCCCTCGGGCGGGCGGAGCGTGTCGATGACCGCGCTGACGGCGGGAAGGATGATGAGAAAAATCAAGACCAGCAGGGGCGGGAGCACCAGGGCGAGCCCCAGCGCTCCCCGCCTCCGCGACTCAGTCACTGCGCCCCGCCGACCACCTGCTCATGCCACAGCCGCTTGATGTCCGCCAGGTACTTGGGGTTGGGCCAGGGAGCATAGGCCTTGGCGACGTCCTTGAACCTCTGCCGGACAGACTCCGGCATGTACTTCCAGTCGATGCCCGGGTACGCTGCCACCATGTCGATGGCCATCGTCTGCGCCTCAGGGGTGAGCAGCCAGTTCAGCAGCGTCAGCGCCCCCTCCAGGTGCGCCGAGCCGGCCGGCACCATGACCCGAGAATCGTCCCCCATCAGCGGCGGCGTGATCTGCATGAACTTCATCGTCTTCGGGAGCTGGCCGCGCGTGTACCAATCCAGCCCCATGTCCGACCAGACAGACGCCATCCAGATGTTCTGCTGCGCGAGCAGCTGCAGCACCGCCACGTTGCCGTTGGGATGGAAGCCGTTGTTGTACATCATCGGCTGTAGGTCCTTCAGCAGCTTCCACCCGGGGGCCCAGGCGGCTTCCTCCTTGGCATCGTAGGCCTTCCCGGCGAACTTGTCGGGCGAGGTGTAGCGGTAGATCGCCGCGGTCACGAACGCCTGGCCGGAACCGCACGTGTTGGGGTCGCAGTAGGTGAACTTGCCGGGGTTCGCCTTGATCCAGGCCACCAGATCATCAAACGTCTGCGGCGGATTCTTGATGAACTGGCCGTTGTAACCGATCACGACCGACGACCCGCGATACGGCATCCCATAATAGTCCGCCGCCTCCAGAGTCCGCGCCGGCACCTTGGCGATGTTCGGCACGAGGCCGGGGCTCAACTTGACCCACAGTCCCTCCGCGATCCCCTGATCCATGAATCCGGGCTCCGCCTCCCACAGGTCGACGTCGACGGTTCGGCCCGCCCGCTTCGCGGCGAGGATCTTATCGTAGATCCCGTCGTTGCCGTTGCCGTGCAGGAGCTCGACCATGTTGGCCTTGTACCGGGGATACCGCTTCATAAACGCGGGCAGAAACGACTTTTTCCACAGATCGAAGATGTTGGTGTCCCCGCTGATGTACAGGTTCAACGTGACCGTGTCGGCCGCGCGGGCCGGAGTGCCGCCGTTCAGCCCCGCCAGACACACCGCGCCTGCGACCAGCGCGGCCGCGAGGATCCGGCATGGTCCTGTCATCCTCCTCATGGCTCCACCCCCCTATGGCTCACTGCGTTGCGCATCCCGCACGCCTCGTTCGGCACAAGAATGAACACCGACGGTGAAACCGAACGTGAAGGCCGATTCAAGGCTCGTCGAAGCTTGGCCGGGCCGGCGTCACCTCCCCTTCTCGGGTCCGGGCGCGGGGTCCTCGAGCATTGCGACGAGGTTTTGCACCCGCGCATAATCCTCCTCCGCGGATCCCAGAAAGAGGTTGTACCGGTACTCGTGCACGACGGTTCCGCGAAAGCCCCGGAGCAGCCCGAACACCTTTTCCAGCGGGATCGTCCCCCACCCCACCGGGAGGTGGAGATCGCCCTTCCCGAGCGGATACGTGTCGGCCGGCGTCTGGGTCCGGTAGAGCGTAAAATTCTCCAGCCGCAGCGGGTCGTAGCGCCCGAAGTTGTCGTTGACGTGGACGTGCCGGACGAACGGGAGGACGGCCCGGACCGCCTCGAAGAAGTCGAACCGGAAGTACACGGACGCGAGATACGCATGGCCGATATCGAGGGTCATGACCACGTTGGGACGGTTGAGCCGCCGGACGCAGTCGATCACCGGGTCGACCCGTTCCACCTCGATGTTCTCGATGCCCAGCAGCACATCGCCGGCCTCGTCGGAGAGGCGGCGGACCGCATCCTCGAACGCGGCCTCGTCCTCGGGGTCCTGGCTCTGCTGCTCGAAGTGGATCACCAGGATCCGGCCGCCGGCCGCCCGGCAGAACTGCAGGGCGGCCCTGGCCAGGGCGAGATGGTTCTCCCGGTTGGCGCGGTCACGCAGGTCCAGGCTGCTCGGGCTGTGGACCGAATACCGGAAATCCTGCTTGCCGAAGGCCGCGAGCGCGTTCCGCAGCATCTGCGGGTGCAGCTGCCCGCCGAAGATGAGGCCGGTCCCATCCATGCTGATCTCGACGGCGGTGTAGCCCAGCCTCCTGGCGAACCGCAGCTCCTCCTCCCGCCGCTCCCCACCGCGGATCGACAAGCCGAGATACGGCATCGGGTCCTCCTCGCGCGACCGGTCCTCCCAGCGCCTGCCGGGGCCTACGGCGTGAGCCAGGACCCCTCTTCAAGAGTACGACATCAGATCCCTCCGAAGTCTGCCGGAGGGGCGGCACAAGTCTATGACAGGGTGATTCGGGGCATGCAACACGACGAAGGGGAAGATGAATTCGACCTGGAGACGGCCCATGCTGAGAGCATTCATCATCGGACTGAAGCTCTGCGCCCTGGCAACGGTCCTGCAGGCCGTGCTCATGCACTACGCTAACAGGGTCGTCACGGTCCTGATGGCGTCTGTGCCGTCGGGCATTTCCCAGGCCCTTCACCGCCCCAGCTTCTCGTCGTACACGTACGTCAGCGATGTGCGCCCGCTCAGCCTCGGGGAACTGAAGTGGGCGTTGCTTGTGGGGGTCGCGATCTACGCAGAAGCCCTGCTCATCCAAACCGTCGCCAATCGGAAACACCACCCAAGACAACCAGCGAAAGGCCAACAGAGCGCCTAGCCTTTATTCGCAGCCGGGGTCGCGACCCTCACCAACACTGACGTCGACGGGATGCCGAGATGAATGCGAAGCCGGATCCGCATAAGAAGCTCCTGTTCCGGGTGGGGATCATCAGCCTGAAGGTCCTGGCGCTGGTCCTGGTCCTGGAGTCCGGGTTCGTCAACTTTGCCAACAAGCTGGCAACCGTGCTCGTGACGGGGGATACGGGCGTGTTGTCCGCTCTGCGCCACCGGACCGCCATGTCATACTACTCGTACATCAGCCACAACCGGTATCTCAACCTGTGGGACTTGAAGCTGGCCCTGATCGTGTTGGGGATCGCGCTCTACGCCGAGGCCCTGCTGGTTGAGCTGCTCACCAAGCAGAACGCCGCCGCCGCGGGCCGGCGGGCCACCGCTGAGCACGAGGGACTCCCGGCAGCCCCCGCCGAGTAAGGCGGCCCTGAGGCCCCGTCTGAGGGACCCGCAGGCCGGCGGAACATCCGCACGCCCGACGCCGACGCAGCGCGTTCCGGCGCGCTCCGCAGGCCCCCGACCCGAAGGAAGCCAGTCTTCTGGCATGGAATCCCTGCGTGCGGCCTGAACCGGAGCGTGCCCACAACGCCCGGCCGAGAATCCAACGCGGGGAGTTGATGGCTATGTGCCAGCTGATCCGCTTTCGGGTGAGCCACCGGGCGGCGTTTGCGGAGGCGCTCTCCCGCATTCCGGCCGAGATGTGGGTCACGGCCCATGACGACCGCGCCCGCAGCGGCGAGCCGGGCGCTCTTTGGGCCACCCTGGCCGCGTTCGACGTCATGCGCGAGCGCGGGATCCCCCTCGATCCGATCGAGAGCCTGGAAGCCGAACTGATTCCTGTCTTCTACGGACCCGGCGCCACCGTCCACGCAAAACTGATGGCGGCCGACCTGCGCTGCTGCACCCTGGCCGCCGGCGCCGTCGGCGCGATCCGGGCGGGAGAAGGCCGCGTCGACGACGTCGCCCGGGCCACCGGTCTTGGGGCGGAGGATCTGCTCGCCTGGCAGCCTCCGTTCTCACCGCCGTACGTGTGGCGGCTCATTCGCCGCCGCGAAGATGCGCTGCCGGCGGCGTCGGGGTTGTTCCCGGGCAATGCGGCGGCGCGCCAGTGGGCCGAACGGTTCGGGGTGAGCAGCCTGCCCGCGCTCCTCAGCCGGGCCCAGCCGGGAATCCCGCCCAAACTCGTGCCGGAACCGGCGTAGGGGCCGAAGCGCTCTGCGCAACGCCCCACGCCCTCTCCTGCCGAGGGAAGACCCTCTCATGGTCACGCTGCTGAAAGGCTCCCACCTCCGCCGGCTGCTGGTGATGCGCGACCTCGTGCCGCTGATGGAGCGCGCCCTGGCCGCGTTTTCCACCGGCGCCGTCGTGCAGCCGGTGCGCACGGTAATCCCGGTGGAGACACACGGCGGCATCCTTGCGCTGATGCCGGCGTATTTGCGCGATCAGGGGGCGCTGGGGTTCAAGGTGGTGACCTTCTACCCTGGGAACGCCGCGCGCGGCCTGGCAACGCATCTGGCCACCATCATGCTGCACGATCCGGCGACCGGGGCGCCTCTCGCGCTGTTGGACGGCCGCCTGATCACCGAGATGCGCACCGCGGCCGTCTCAGCGGCGGCCACGAAGCATCTGGCCCGGCGGGGAGCGGGGATCGCCGCGTTCTTGGGCGCCGGCGTGCAGGCGCGCAGCCACATGGAAGCGCTGCGGGAAGTCTGCGCCCTCCGCGAGGTGCGGGTGTGGACCCGGACGCGGGCCCACGCCGACGCGTTTGCCCGGGAGACCGCCGAGCGCTACGGCCTGCCGGTCGCGGCCGCGGCGTCGGCCGAAGAGGCGGTGCGGGGCGCGGAGGTCATCTGCACCGTGACCAGCAGCCAGACGCCGGTCCTGGAGGGACGGTGGCTCTCGCCGGGCGCCCACATCAACGCGGTGGGGGCCCCGCGCCCGACTTGGCGCGAGATGGACACCGAGGCGATGGTGCGGGCGCGGCTCTTCGTTGACTCCCGCGCGGCGGCCGTCGTGGAGGCCGGCGACATCGTCGGACCGATGAACGAGGGCGCGATCACGGGCGATCACATCCAGGCCGAGATCGGCGAGGTGTTCGCGGGGCGCCGCCCCGGCCGGACCGACGCCGGGCAGGTCACCCTGTTCAAGTCGCTCGGGCTGGCGGTCGAGGACGTGGCCACGGCCCAGCTCGCCTACGAGCGGGCGCGGGAGAGGCAGGTCGGCGAGGAACTGGCCCTGGACTAGCCCGGTGGCTGTGCTACAATAAAACTCCGATGCGCGACTGCGGGCAGTGCGGTCACGAGCTCGAGCCCTTCTTCGACTCGACCTGCGAGCCTCCCGTCGCCTGGCTGTGCCAGGGCTGCGGGAGCGTCACCCTCGAGGAAGATCTCCGCGCCTTGTCGCCGTCCGCGCGAAGCGAGCTCGCCACGCTGCAGGCGTTCATCGCGCCCGTCCCAGAAAATGGACGCGCGCCGCGGGAGCCCCAGCCGGCGCTCGGCCGCGCCCAGGCGCGGGCGCGGGCCATCCTCGAGGGAGTCCGCGCTATCCCGGTCGATATCGAGCGCATTGCCGCGCAGTATGGGTACCCGGTGCGCGAGCGACCGCTCCCGCGCGACGAGCGGGGTACGATCGCCCGGGATGGCGATCAGACCGTGATCGTGATCAACCAACACCGGACCGGCATCACCGACGCGGAGCGCCGCTGGATCATCGCCGAGGAGCTCGGCCATGCGGTCCTGGAGCACAGCACGCTGGTGGCGAGCGCCGCCCCGGGAAACCGGTTGACGATTCCCGAGCCGCGGCGCCGGGTGGAGGAACGGGAAGCCAGACGATTTGCCGCCGAGGTGCTGATGCCGGAGGAAAAGATCCGAGGACGGTTTGCGGAACTAGCGCCGCGGATCCACCAGGCGCTCGGCCTTCGCCAGCGCCAAGGCGAAACCGACGAGGTCGTCGCCGCCCTGGCCCGGATGTTCGCCGTGAGTCCCGCCGCGATGCGCACCCGGCTCGAGGAGCTGGACCTGATCCGCTGACCGCGTTTATCCGCGCGACCGCTCTACCGGTGGACTCGTCCGCTCTCCGGCCGCCGCGCTCAGGGATCCCACTGCACGATCGTCATCCGCCCGTTCCCTATCATCCAAATCATGCTGAAGGACGCGGCATCGATGAGCAACTTTTCCCCGGCCGACGAGTCGGGTGAACGGTGAAACACTGAGTTCACCGCCGAGCAAGCATCGCAGATGAGGCGGACAGGTCCTTGCCCTTTGGTGGCGGGGCTGGGCTCGATCGGATGGGCGCCGATCTGGTAGGATCCCTGGGGCCATTCACGAGAGAAGGTCAGGTGGAGCCCGGGGAACGCCCGCGGAGCCAGGGACGCAGGCGCGACGCCGGCAGACCCGCCTGCGATGTCAAAGAGGCCGTACCGCCCGATCGGCCGGAGCCTCAGGTACACCAATCCTCGATCCCTGCGGATTGCCGACGCGGCCGGTGGGGACGATTCTGGGCGTGATGCCTCCGGACCGACGAATCGGAGGGTGACGCTCCACCCCTGGATCGCGAGGGCGGCGGCCGCCACGGCGAGAACGCCGACGACCAACAGCGCGCGGCCGGTCCTGGACCGCCTACCGCCCGCCGTCATCGCCGACGCTTCTCCCGGCCGGATCGCCGATGGCGAATGCGGCCCGTCCTTACGCCGCCCGAGAGGCGGGATGGCTGTTCAGCGCCGCGAGCACTCGTAGCGCAGCCTGGAGCTGGGTATCCTCACCCCGGACCATGTCGGACACGGTCAGGCTCACGTTCACATCCGGCGAGATCCCCACCCCCTCGACGAGCGCCCCCTGCGGCGTCATGATCCGCTCGACCGTCACGGACATCCCCGTCCGGTCGGGCAGGGGGACCGTCACCGAGCCGCCGAGCGCGCCCGCGCTCTTCTCGCCAACGATCGTGGCCCGATGGTGGTCCTTGAAGGCTCCGGTCAGGATCTCGGAAGCCGAGGCGCTGCTGCCGTCGATGAGCACGACGACCGGCGTCTGTGGAAACAGCGGGGTCCCGGCGGTCTGCAGGACGCTCGGAGACTGGCCGCGCTCGGTGATCTTGGACAGGACCGTCCGCGGCGGCAGGAACAGGCTGCCGATCGCCACCGCCTCGTGGATCAGGCCCCCGGGATTGCCGCGGAGGTCGAGGACGATCGAGCGGATCGATTCCTGCACCTCGAGCCCCTGCAGCGCCACACGCAGTTGGGCGCCGGCTCCCCGGGAGAACCCAGCGAGCTTCACGTACGCCACCCCGGGCTGGATGAACCTGGCCTCGACCGGATGCTCGCGAATCGGCGCCCGCACGACATCGATCGTCACCGTCCGGTCGCCGCGCAGGACCGTGAGCACCGCGGTGGATCCGGCCGGCCCGCGGATGAACTGGCTGGCCTCCAGACTGGTGACGTTCTTGAGGGACTTGCCGTCGACCTGAACGATCCGGTCGAAGCGCTTGACCCCGGCGGCCTCGGCCGGCGAGCCCGAAAAGACGTCTTCGACGAAGATCCACGCGTCGCCGGCAGCGTCCTTGCGGGCGGTGATCACGACCCCGATGCCGGTGAACCCGGGACGCCCGAGAATCTGCTGACGGCTCTCGAGATACTGCTTGGGATCGAGAAACGCGGTGTGGCTGTCGCGGAGGGAGGCCAGCATCCCGGCGGTCGCCTGGTACGCGAGCTGCGTCTCATCGGTCGGGGTCACCTGCGCCGCCCGCTCGAACTCGCTGGTGAAGATGATCTCAGCGTCGGCCCGTGCGGTCCCGGCCGGGATATCGGGCAGCACGGCGCTGCTCTGATTGGTGGCCTTTCGAAGCACGGCGAGCGCCGCGTTCAAGAGCGTCACCGGTGGGACGGGATCGACATATTCTTCATCGAGCACCTTCAGCGCCGCGAGGACCAGAGTACCATCGGAGGCGGTGGCGTGCTGCACCGTGCCGAACGGGACGGCGAACAGCGCGGCAGCCACCAGCAGGACGACCCACCGCCGGTGGGCGGCGCGAACCGGAAACATATACCACGCTCCTGTGGTGGTCAGGATCGGAGCCGGGCGGATCACCGGGCCCGCTTACCGAAATTATATACCCCAGAACGTGCCTGTCCAGATGGCCGTTTCGGGCCCTCTCTGCCTGGAGTTCCCGAGAACTGCGGTCAAACTGCGGCGCTGCGGCCTCGCGTCAGTACGTGGGCGGGTGGAGCGCCGCGTACACCATGCAAACCAGGGTGGTGATGTCGAAGACAGGCAGCCCGGTGGCCTCGCGAATCGCGGCCGCGTACGGCGGCATGTTGGTGCACTCCAGGACGATCGCGCCGACCTCCGGGTGCCGTTCGACCATCTCCCGCGCCGCTTCCACATTCTCCCTGCGGGCGGCTTCGACATCCAGCTCGGTCTCGTTCTCGAGGAGCGCCGGCGTAAACGCGTGTCCCCGCTCGAGCCCGCGGATGACCAGCCGGATGTCCTCGGTGATCCCGGCGCCGGCGAGATGCCGCGGGCCGAGGGCGAGGCCGTCAACGGTCAAGACCCCCACCGCGCGGTCCGGCCCAAGCATCCGGGACACCAGGGGCACCAGCTGCAGCGCGGAGGTGAAGACCGGCACCCGGACGGCCTCCGCCAGCTGCCGTTGAAACATCGCGAGGAAGCCGCAGGAGGTGGTGATCGCCAGCACCCCGCTCGCTTCGAGCGTGCGGGCGCCCGCGACGAACCCCTCGAGGAGCGCCGGATCGCCCTCCCGCACCACGCGCGCCGGGGATGCGTTCCGCACTTTGTGATACAGGACGGGGAAGGGGAACGTGCCCGCGTGCCCGATGTCCCCCGGGATCCGGGGAAACACCGTATCGAGCACGAGGATGCCGATGTCATGGCCGTACAGGTTTCTGCCGCCGCGCACTTTCATGAT
>DATHLI010000185.1:0-2322 GCA_035488355.1 bacterium
ACGACGGTGGTCGTGCCGATCCGCCCGCAGCGCTCGCACAGCACCTGGATCGGCCACCAGTGATCGTCGATCCGCTTGCTGTGCGTCACTTCGCGGTAGATCTCGCGAATCACCTGGACGTGATCGAGGGCGAGCCGGATGGCCGCGTCAAACTCCCCGGACCGGTACATCTCGGAGGTCCGATAGATCCGCGGGTGCGCGCCCAGCCGCTCGAACACGCCGGCAAACTCCGCCGCGAAGTAGTGCCCGTAGCTGGGCGCCTTCCCGTCCGGGGACGGGATGTTCGCAAACGGCATCCCCATGTATCGGGCGTACTGCGGGAGACCCGGGGGCAGCCCATCCATCGGGTCGTAGTCGTCGAACCCGTACAGGAACTCGGCCGCCGCGCCGGATTCGCGGAGGCCGCGGGTCACGCAGTCGTGCATGATCACGCCGCGCAGGCTGCCCACCGGGACCGGCCCGGAGGGGGTCTTGGCGTCGTTGACGGTGTGCGGACCGGGGTGCTGCCCGCGCAGCTCCTCGACGAGCAGGTCGACCCACATGGTGCCGTTACGTTCTCGCCGGTGTCTCGGCCTTCCTCCGGAGCCATTCCCGGGCCTCGCCCACGAGATAAAATGAGCCGGTGATGACCAGCACGTCCTCGGGGGCGGCGAGCGTCTGCGCGCGCTCGACGGCGGACCGCCGGTCTGGCACGGCGATGACCGTGGGCGCGTACCTGCGGACCTCCTCGGCCAGCGCCTCAGCGGACAGCGCGTGCGGGTTGTGGGGCGTGGTCGTGACGACCACGTCCGCCATCGGGGCGATCAGCGCGGTGACCGACCGGTAATCCTTGGTCGCCAGCATCCCGAACACCAGCACGAGGCGCCGGCCGCCCAGGAGCTCCCGCAGGGTATCGCGCAGCGCGGCGATCGAGGCGGGGTTGTGGCCGACATCGATAATGGTGTGCGGCCGCGAATCGATCAACTCGATGCGCGCGGGCAACCGCACCGCCGCGAGCCCCCTCCGCACCGCGTCGGGCTCGACCGTGATCCCGCCGCATTCCGCCAGCGCCTCGACGGCGGCGATGGCGGTCCCGGCGTTGATGGCCTGATGGCGCCCCAGCAGCGGCACGGCGATCGGGTAGGTGGCCCTCAGCCCCCGTACGGTCGCCTGCACCCCGCTGAGCGTGGACGCGGTCGCGCGAACCTCGACATCGCGCCCCACCTGGACGAGGCGGGCCTGCTGCGCCCGGCACGCCCCTTCGATCGTCGCGGCCGCCTCCTCGGGCTGCGGCGCGGAGACGACGCGGCCCCCCGGACGGATGATCCCGGCCTTTTCCGAGGCGATCTCCGTGAGCGTCTCGCCGAGAATCTCCATGTGATCGTAGCTGATGGGCGTGATGACCGAGACCAGCGGGTCGAGGACGTTGGTCGCGTCGAGGCGGCCGCCGATCCCCACCTCGACGACGGCGAGATCGACCTCGCGGCGCACGAAGTGCAGCAGCGCGAGCGCCACCGTGGCCTCCACATAGGTGGGCGGCCCCCACGGCAGCCCCGACAGCTGCTCGACGGCGGGCCGGACGATCTCGACCAGCGCAGCCAGATCCGCCTGCGAGATCATCTGGCCGTTGATCTGGATGCGCTCCCGGTACTCCACCAGGTGCGGCTTCACCGTCAGCCCGGCCCGCAGACCCTGCGCGCGCAGCATGCCGGCGATCATCACCGCGGTCGAGCCCTTGCCCTTGGTGCCCGCCACCAGCACGCTCTTCAACCGCCGGTGGGGATCGCCAACCAGCCCGAGGAGATGGCGCATCCGCGCCAGCTTGACCTCGCTGTACGGCGGTCTCGGGCGGTCCGCCGTGATCAGGCCGTCCAGGAAGGCCAGCGCCGCGGCGTAGGTCACGGCCGGCCCTCCGCCTGGAGCCGCGCGGCGGCCAGCGTATTGTCCAGCAGCATGGCGATCGTCATCGGCCCCACGCCGCCCGGCACCGGCGTGATCGCGGACGCGACCTCCTTCACGGCCTCGAAGTCGACGTCCCCCACGAGCTTCCCGCCGGCGTGGCTGTTCCCGACATCGATCACGACGGCCCCAGGGCGGACCATCTCCCGCCGAATCAACCGGGGCTCCCCCACAGCGCTGACCAGGATCCTTGCCCGCCGGGTGTGGGCGGCCAGGTCGGCGGTCCGGGAGTGGCAGATCGTGACCGTCGCATTCCGGGCGAGCAGCAGCAGCGCCGCCGGCCTGCCAACGATGGTGCTCCGCCCGACGATGACGGCCTCGGCGCCCTCCACAGACGCTCCGGCGTGATCGATCAGGACCAGGATCCCGAGGGGGGTGGCGGGG
>DATHLI010000186.1:0-4385 GCA_035488355.1 bacterium
CGATCAACGCGGAGACCAGCAGCATCGGCCAAAAGGGGAGGTGCAGATGGTAGAACGGCGAGGCGGCGAGCGCGTAGGCGTAGGACCCGATCGCGAAGAACGCCGCATAGCCGAGATCGAGGAGCCCGGCAAAGCCCACGATGATGTTGAGGCCGAGCGCGAGCAGGACGAACACCGCCGCAACGGCCGCCGCGTTGACGTACCCGGCGTTGTGGTCGGCGAGCGGGTAGAGGAGAAACAGGGCAAGGACCGCCAGCGCGGTCCGGTATGGGGTGAGCCGCTTGAGCACGCGCACGCCGGGCCTCCTCGGGGACGCTAGCCCACCCCAAGAATTCGCTGGACCGATGCGAATTCTTGGGGACCCCGGGCGACCTTATGTGACAATTTTCTGGACATGCCGCTAGGTCCGCTCCGGGAGCTGCTGGCCCAGGAGGCCGGTGGGCCGGAAGATCAGCACCAGGATCAGCACGGAGAAAATCGTCACCTCGGCCCACTGAAAGCCGATGTACTGCGCGGTCATCACCTCGATGAACCCGATGAGGAACCCGCCGAGGGCCGCCCCCGTGGTGTTCCCGATCCCGCCCAGCACGGCCGCGGTGAAGGCGATCAGCCCGGCCCGGAACCCGTTGATGAACCAGATGTTCCCGTAGTAGAGGCCCGTGATCACCCCGCCGGCTCCGGCCAGCACCGACCCGACAAAGAAGGTGAGGGCGATCGTCTGATTGATGTCGATCCCCATGATCTCGGCGGCCATCCAGTCCTGGGCGGTGGCCCGCATGGCCTTCCCCAGCTTCGTCCCCTGCACGAAGAAGTGGAGCGCCGCCATCATGACCAGCGAGGAGCAGATCACCACGAGCTGCATCTGGCCGATGCTCACGGGGCCGAGATCGAAAAAGGGGTTCGGGATCAGCTGTGGGAACGGGACCGGGGACGGCCCCATCCAGAGCTGGAGGATGTTCTCGAGGCTGAACGACACCCCGATCGCGGTGAGGAGCGGGGCCAGGCGCTGCCGTCCGCGGAGCGGGCGGTACGCGAACCGCTCGATCACGACCCCGGTGGCTCCCATGACCAGCATGGCCGCGAGGAACGCGACGACCAGCGCGAACACCAGCCCCGCCGCCGCGGTATGCCGTGTCGCGCCGAGGAGCGTGAGGGCGGCGAGCGCCACAAACGACCCGGCGGAGTACACGTCCCCGTGGGCGAAGTTGATGAGCTCGATGATCCCGTAGACCATCGTGTAGCCGAGGGCGATCACGGCGTAGATCGCCCCCAGTGAGAGCCCGTTGATGAGTTGCTGGACGAAGAGGATCCAGTTCACGCAGGCAGCGCGGGGGGGCGGCCGGCCGGCCGCCCCCCCTGTCGCACGATCCCGTGCGCCGCTACATCTGACCCTTCCGGATCTGGTCGACCCACGTCCACTTCCCGTTCCTCACCGCGTAGATGCTGATCCACCTGCTGTCCGTGTCCCCGTTCGCATCGAAGGAGAACGTCCCGATGATGCTGTTGTAATTGTGCAGGCCCGCCACCCACGCCCGGACCTTTTCCCGGTCGGCGCCGGCGGCCTTCACCGCGTCGAGGATGATCTTCGCCGCGACGAACGCGTTGGCGCTGTAGGCGCCCGGCTCCTCGTGAAACTTGGCCTTGTACGCGTCGACGAACGCCTTCGCCGCCCCGAGCCGCTCCACGTTGATGGACGCGACCGTGCCGAAGGAGTTGTTGGCGGCATCCCCCGCGACCGTCAGGAATTCGTTCTCGACGATGCCGTCGCCGCCCTCGTAGGGGGTCGCGAGACCGACGTCCGGCATCTGCTTGCGGATCAATCCGCCGCCCGTGGTGGTCACGCCGCCGAAGTAGACGAGTTGCGGCCTCTCCGCCCGGATCTTCGTGAGAATCGCGTGGAAGTCTTGGGTGCCCTTCGGAATCCCGTCATGGCTCAGGACGGTGCCGCCGAGCTTCTTGAACTCCTTCTCAAACTCGTCGGCGATCCCTTTCCCGTAGGTCTCCTGATCATCCAGGATCGCGACCCTCCGCACCTTCAAGACGTTGTAGGCGAAATCGGCGCCGACCGGCCCCTGGATGTCGTCGGTGGTGCAGGTGCGGAAGTAGTTGATCCGGTCGGGGTACGCCTTGCGGACGTCGAGGGCGCCGTTCTCCGGCTTGGTGAGCCCGGGGTTCGTCTGCGACGGACTGATCTGCACGAGTCCGGCCGCGTTCGTGATCGGGATGGTGGCCTTTCCCACGTTGCTGTTGAAGTTCCCGACGATGCCGGCGACCGCCGGATCGGCGATCAACTCCTGGATGTTCTTCGCCCCCTGGGCGGGGTCGTGCACGCCGTTGACGGCGTCGTCCTTGAGCACTTCCTCGAAATGGTACGGGCCGCCGGCCATGTTGGCTTGATCGATCGCCAGCAGGACCCCGTTGTTCGTCGGAACCCCGTTGGGCGCCTCACCGCCGGACATCGGCAGGTCCACGCCGATCTTGACCAGGGTGGCGGCGCTCACCGGACGCAACCCGCCGCTCCCGGGGACCGTGACGACGAGTCCCAGGATCGCGAGGCCTGCCAGCAACCGTATCGGTCTTCGCATGCTGTCTCCCCCTTTCGTCCTCATCTCACCAGGCTGGATGCCACAGGTCATGTACGTTCCTCCAGAGGGGACGAGTTCCTGCGCGAGGAGGTCCCACGCGCGTCCCCTCAGCGCCCGCCCCGCTCCCGCAGCACGCTGCTCAGGACGAACTTCACGTTCGCGGGCCGCTCGGCCAGCCGGCGCATGAAATAAGGGTACCACTCCTCCCCGAACGGGACGTACACCCGGACCCGGTACCCTTCGCGGCGGAGGCGCGCCTGGAGATCCCGCCGGATCCCGTACAGCATCTGGAACTCGAACCGGTCGGGGGCGATCCCGCCCGCGGCGGCGGCGTCTTTGGCGGCGTCGATGAGCCGCTCGTCGTGGGTCGCGATCGCCGGGTACGTGCCCCGGCGGAGGAGGCGCTCCGCCAAACGTTGGAAGTTGAGATCGACGTCCTGCTTGCGCGGGAACGCCACCGACGGAGGCTCCGCGTAGGCCCCCTTGACCAGGCGCACCCGGATGCCGAGCGCGATCATCCGCTCCACGTCGGCTTCGCTGCGGCGCAGGTACGATTGGATCACCACGCCGACGCCGCGGATCCCGCCGGCCCACAGGCCTTCGACGAGGCGCAGCGTCCGGTCCGTGTACTGGGAACTCTCCATGTCGATCCGGACAAACATCGTTCCGGCGCCCGCCAGCACCCGGCGCAGCAGGGCCTCGCACAGCGCTTCGTCGACGTCCAGCCCGAGCTGGGACAACTTCAGCGACAGGGTGCTGTCGACACCGCTGCGGCGCAGTTCATCGAGGATGGCGAGGTAGCTCTCCGCCCCCGCGGCGGCCCCGTCCCTCGTCGCCGTGTGCTCTCCGAGGAAATCGAGCGTCGCGAGCAGCCCCGCCCTGTTGAGGCGCCGGATCACCGCGACCGCGTCCTCGAGGCGCTCCCCGGCCACAAAGCGCAGCGCGGCCCGCCGGAGCACCGGGTTGCGGAGCGCGAACCGCTGCAGGCTCCGCCGGTGGGAGAGCGCCAGGAAGATCGGCCGCAGCATCCGCCCCGGGGCCGCGAGGACCGGGCCCGGCCGCTGGGGTCACGGGTAGATGCCGCGCGTGATCAGCGCATCGGCGACCCGCTGCACCGCTTTCACGAGCGCGGCCGTCCGCATCTCGACCTGCCGCTCCTGGGACACCCCCAGCACTTCCCGGAAGGACCGGACCATGATCCGCTCCAATCGCTCGTTGATCTCCTCTTCGCTCCAGAAGAACGACTGGAGGTCCTGCACCCATTCGAAGTAGGACACCGTGACCCCGCCGGCGTTGGCCAGGATGTCCGGCACGACCAGCACCTTGCGATCCTGGAGGATGGCGTCGGCCTCCGGGGTGGTCGGTCCGTTCGCCCCCTCCACGATCAGGCGCGCCTTGACCTTGCCCGCGTTGCGCTCGGTGATCTGCCCTTCCAACGCGCTCGGCACGAGGATCTCGCACGGCACCTCCAGCACGTCCTCGTTCGTAATGGGGGTTCCGCCGCGGAACCCCGCGACCGTCCCCGCCTGCTCCTTGTGGCGCAGCAGTTCCGCCGGATCCAATCCCTTCTCGTTGGACACGCCGCCGCGGCTGTCCGTGACCGCGACGATGCGGCATCCCTGCTCCCGCAGCAGGACGGCGGCGATGCTGCCGACGTTACCGAACCCCTGCACCGCGACCCGGGCGCCCTGGAACGGCATCCCGAGGTGGCGGGCCGCCTCCCGCGCGACGATCATGACGCCGCGGCCGGTCGCTTCGATCCGCCCCTGCGATCCGCCGATCGAGATGGGCTTCCCCGTC
>DATHLI010000187.1:0-2003 GCA_035488355.1 bacterium
GGGCTTGCTGTCGATCTCCATCCGCAGCCGGCTCGCCGCCTCGTCGATCAGGTCGATCGCCTTGTCGGGCAGGAAGCGGTCGCTGATGTACCGGTCCGAGAGGGTGGCGGCGGCGATGACCGCGTTGTCGGTGATGTGGACGCCGTGGTGGACCTCGTATTTCTCCTTGAGGCCGCGCAGGATCGAGATCGTCTCCTCGACGCTGGGCTCGTCCACAAAGATGGGCTGGAACCGCCGCTCCAGCGCCGGGTCCTTCTCGATGTGCTTGCGGTACTCGTCGAGGGTCGTCGCCCCGATCGCGTGCAGCTCGCCGCGGGCGAGCATCGGCTTCAGCATGTTGCTGGCGTCCATCGCGCCTTCGGCCGCGCCGGCGCCGACCACGGTGTGCAGCTCATCGATGAAGAGGATGATCTCGCCGGCGGATTCGGTGATCTCCCGCAGCACCGCCTTCAGCCGGTCCTCGAACTCCCCACGGAACTTCGTGCCGGCGATCAGCGACCCGAGGTCCAGGGCGACGACGCGCTTGCGCCGGAGCCCCTCCGGGACGTCGCCGCGCACGATCCGCTGGGCCAGGCCTTCCACGATCGCCGTCTTGCCCACGCCGGGATCGCCAATCAGGACCGGGTTGTTTTTGGTCCGGCGGGCCAGCACCTGGACGACCCTCCGGATCTCCTCGTCCCGGCCGATCACGGGATCCAGCTTGCCCTCCCGGGCCGCCTGCGTGAGATCGCGCCCGTAGCGCTCGAGCGCCTGATACTTGGACTCGGGCGAGGCGTCCGTCACCCGCTGGCCGCCACGGATGGCCTGGAGGGCGCCGTAGATCTTCTCGCGAGTGACGCCCGTCTGGGCCAGCAGCCGCCCCGCCCCGCTGTTCTGGTCCGCGGCGACCCCCAGGAGCAGGTGCTCGGTGCTGACGTACTCGTCCCGGAGGCGCTGGGCCTCGGCCTGGGCGGCCTCGAGCGCCCGGCGGAGCCCCGGCCCCACGGGGGGCTCCTCCGGTCCGTAGACCTTCGGCTGACGCCCGAGGTCCTGCTCGACCGTGGTGCGCAGTACGCCCGCATTCACGCCAATCCGGCCGAGCACGGCCGCGGGGATCCCATCGGACTGGTTGAGCAGCGCGAGCAGCAGGTGCTCCGCCTCGACCTGGCCGTGGTGCTGCTCCTTGGCCAGGGACTGCGCGGTGACCAGCGCTTCCTGCGCCTTCTCGGTGAACTTGTCGAATCGCATCGCCATCGTCTATTTCGCTCCACTGGTGTATGTCAGGATGTTATGGTTTGGCGGCCCGGGCCTCGTGCAGCCGCCGCATTTCTTCGAACAGCTCCCGATCCCGCGGGGTCAGCGGCTCCGGCAGCGCGAGCCGGACCTTCACCAGCTCATCGCCGGCGCCTTCCCCGCGCAGGTGGGCCATGCCCTGGCCGCGCAGGCGAAACGTCCGGCCGTCCGGGGTGCCCGGCGGGATCGTCATCATGACCCGCCCGCTGAGCGTCGGCACCTCGACCTGGCCGCCGAGCGCGGCGGTCCACACCGGCACCTGGACCTCGCACTGCAGGTCGTCATCGACCCGTGTGAACACCGGGTGCGGGGCGATCTGCACGGTCAGGTAGAGATCGCCGCCCTGCCCCTGTCCGGCGGCCCGGATGCGCTGCCCGCTCCGCACGCCTCGGGGAATCTTCACCTCGATGCTGTGCGCCGGCCTGCCGCCCCCGGCGGGAATCGCCAGCGTGCGCGTGGCGCCGCGGTCGGCCTCTTCCAGGGTGATCTCGATCGTGCCTTCGACGTCCTGGCCGGCGTTCTGCCGCCCGGCCCGCGCCCGGGGTCCCGCGCCGCGCCGCCGGAGCAGCTCTTCCACGCCCCGGCCTCCTCGGCCCGCGGCCCCGCCTTCCCCGAAGAGGCCCTCGCCGAATCCCCCGCCTCCGAGGCCGCCGAAGAGCGACCTGAAGAAATCGCTGAACTGGCCGAGGTCCTCCGGGGCGCCGTAGACGGTGTACCGGCCGTCCC
Organism: bacterium; assembly: GCA_035488355.1. GTDB lineage: Bacteria > Sysuimicrobiota > Sysuimicrobiia > Sysuimicrobiales > Segetimicrobiaceae > Segetimicrobium. The sequence goes on from DATHLI010000187.1 coordinate 1,999, forward strand.
CGCCC
>DATHLI010000188.1:0-6253 GCA_035488355.1 bacterium
GACCTTGGCGCAGGCCGGCATCAGGCCGCTCTGCAGCCGGTCGTAGCAGAACGTGCACTTGTGCGCGGTCCCGGTCTGCTCGCTGAAGCCGATCACCCCGAACGGGCAGGCGGCGATGCAGTCCCGGCAGCCGTTGCACACATCCTGCTGGATGAACACCGTGTCGAACTCGGTCCGGATGATGGCGTTGGTCGGGCAGACCTCCATGCAACTCGCGTGCTTGCAGTGCTTGCAGACGTCCGAGAACATCAGCCACGCCGCCCCGTTCCCCGTGGTCACGGGTGCATCGGGGACCTTGTCGATGAACGCGACGTGGCGCCAGTTCTCCTCGTCGAGCTTGCCCGTGTTGTCGAAGCTGTCGGCAAGGAACGCCGGTTTGTTGCCCTTGAGCTGGTTCCATTCCTTGCAGGCGACCTCGCAGGCTTTGCAGCCAATGCAGACGCTGGTATCCGTGAAGAAGCCGACCGCCTCCGCCATCGTCCCCAGCTCCTCCCTAGAGGCCCATGAGATTGGGCGCGATCTTGGCGACCCCGTGGTCGCGGGCGTACAGGTCGAGCGGGATCGCCGCCACCTCGTCGACCACCGGCACCGCGCGCGCCTCCCGGCTGAGATCCACGTTCAAGAGATAGCGCGAGCAGGTCGTACACGCATGGATGCTGACGTGCGGCAGGCGCGGCGCCGGGCCGGGCGCGGCGCCGCGCTGGACGCCCTCGACTCCCCGCACCACCCTGCCCGCGGCCTCGGAGGCGGTCGCGCCCTCCTCCGCATGGATCGGCAGTCGGCGGCTGTCGGTCTCGCCGCAGCCCGGGCAGGTCATCCGTGGAAACGCCCAGCGACGCGCGCACCGCGAGCATTCCAGATACCGGCGCGGGGCGACCAGGCTGTCGTCCGTGGGCGCAAAGAGGCTGACTTGAGGCAGCCCCCCGCAGTGGGGACAGTGGCGCTCGTCACGGGGTCCCGCACACACCGCCGCGGCCGCCGGGCCGAGCGCCTCGAGCACCGGCCCCGCCGCTGCGCGGACCAGGTATCGGTCCACCGGAGACAACGGTCCGTCCCCGAGCCAGCGCCTCACCTGCTCCTCCCACCGGCCTGGAAGACCGGTCCCGCCAGGCGTCACATCGGCCACCGCGCGCGCCAGCTTCTCCGGCCCGCGGGCGACGGTCACCTCCCGCACCAGGGGCAGCGCCCGCTCGGTCACATAGGCCGCCACCAGGGAAGGATCGGTCAACTGCGCCTGGGGCAGCGCCTCGGCCGCCTCGTACACGCGCTCCTGCGCGCCGAGGAGCGCGCCGTAGAAGGTCAGGACCTCCGCGGCGAACGGCCACCGCCCGGCGAGGTCCTCGGCGCGGCGACGGCGTGCGGCCCACTGCCCGGTGGCGACGGCCGGCGATCCCATCACATCTTCTCGACGTTGACCAGAAAGGCTTTGAACTCGGGCGTCCTGGCGTTCGCATCCCCCACGAACGGGGTGAGCATGTTGGCCAGCCAGTGCTGGGATTTTTCCGGGAACATGTCGGCCGAGACCCCGACGAACCCCCAGTGGATGGGGATGCCGATCTGGTAGACTTTCTTCCCGCCCAGATCCAATTGCCCCAGCCGCCGGGTGACGACCGCGCGCACCTGGATCTCGCCGCGCTTCGATCGCACCCGCACCATGTCCCCGCTTTTGATGCTCTTTTCCTGCGCCAGGCCCTCCGGCAGCTCCACGAACGCCTCGGGCTGGAGCTGGACCAGGCGCTCCACCTGCTGGGTGATGTAGTGCTCGTGCTCCGTGAGCCGGTAGGTCGTGGCGATGATGGGGAACTCATCCGGGGTCCCAAACCGGCTGGGACGCCCGGCGGCCTGATCGTAGAGAAAGGCGACGGGCGAGGCCGAGACGCCCGGGTGCAGCGCATTCTCGACCGGGGACTCCACCGGCTCGTAGTGCTCCGGCAGCGGCCCATCGGCCATCGTGGCGCTGAACAGCCGGCCCGTGCCCTCGCTGGTCATGATGAACGGCAGCCACGCTTTGGGGTCCTTGGGGTCCATCTTGGGCGGATAGTCGGGCACGTCGCCCGTCCACTGCGCCCCGTCCCACCGGATCCCCGGCCGCTTCGGGTCCCAGGGCTGACCTGCCAGGTCCGCCGAGGCCCGGTTGTACATCACCCGCCGGTTGAGCGGCCAGCTCCATGCCCACCGCGGATAGAAGCCCATCCCCGTCGGGTCGTTCTTCTCGGGATCCTGCACGCCCTCGCGCCGCTTGGAGAGGTTGCCCGATTCAGGGTACGAGCCCGTGTAGATCCAGTCCCCCGCGCTCGTGGTCCCATCGTCCTTGAGGGCGGCGAACGTTGACAGGCGCTTCTCGGTGACGTTGTCCTCCCCGTTGATCTCCTGGGCGATCTCGTCCAGCGTGGGTTTGAGCGGATCCTTGTAGTCCATCTGGAGGTGCAGGATCGGATCGGGGAATTTGCCGACGTGCGGATCATGCTGGTAGAGATCCTTGATCCGGTGGAAAAGGTCAGCGAGAATCAAGTGATCGTCCCTGGCCTCGCCCTGGGGCGGGATCACCTGGTCCTTCCACTGCATCCACCGGCCGCTGTTGACGAACGAGCCTTCCTTCTCGATCCAGTGCGTGCATGGGAGGAGGAACACCTCGGTCTGGACCTTGGCCGGATCCATCCCCGGCCCGTGCCAGAACTCGGAACTGGTGGTGGGGAACGCGTCCATGACGACCAGCCACTTGAGGTTCGCGAGGGCCTGGAGCACCTGGTTGCTGTCCGGGCCGATGCTGGTCGCCGTCATGCCCGAGAGGATGACCCCTTCCATCTTGCCCCGCAGCGCCTGGTCGAAGATGGACATCCAGGAGGAGTTCCCGGCCGGCTTCGGGATGTAGTTGAAGGCGAACTCGTTGTCCTTGGTCGCCGCGTCGCCGTACCATGCCTTGAGCAGGCTCACCATGAACTTGCGGTAGTTGGTCCCGAAGAAGTTCCACGCGTTCGGGTCCAGCTTCTTGGGCGCCTTCTCCTTCACGTAGTCGTCCAGGGTCCGCTCGCCCGGCGCCGGGATGGCGAGATAGCCGGGGAGAATCTCCCACGAGATGGCGTGATCGGTGTTGCCCTGGATGTTCGCGTGCCCGCGCTCGGCGTTCATGCCCCCGCCCGGGCGGCCGATGTTGCCCAGCAGGAGCTGGAGGACGGCGCCCGACCGGATCAATTGACCGCCGGTCGTGTGGTGGGTGAGCCCGACCGCATAGACAATCGTCATCACCTTGTCGGGCCGGCCCATCTCGCCGACGAGCTTGGCGATCTTCATGAAATCGTCCTGCGGGATGCCGGTGATCCGGGACACCATCTCCGGCGCGTAGCGGGCGTAGTGCGCCTTCATCAACTGAAACACACAGCGGGGGTGCGCGAGCGTGAGGTCGCGCCTGGCGAAGCCCTTCTCGTCCAGCTCGTACCCCCAGCTCGCGATGTTGTAGGCGCGGTGCTGGGGGTCATACCCGGAGAAGAGGCCGTCCTTGAAGCCGTACCCCTCCTTGACGATGAACGACGCGTTGGTGTAGTGCTTGACGTACTCGTCGTGATGGAGGCTGTTCTGGAGGACGTAGTTGATCAATCCGCCGAAGTAGGCGACGTCCGTGCCGGTGCGGATCCGGACGTAGATGTCCGCGACGGCAGACGTCCGGGAGAAGCGGGGATCCGCGTGCACCATCTTGGCCCCGCCCCCGTTGCCGGGCCCTCGCGCGGGATCCAGCTTGGCGCGCATGAACCACTGAAACCCGACCGGGTGCGCCTCCGCCGGGTTGGCTCCGTTGATCAGGATCAGATCGGCGTTCTTGATATCCCTCCAGTGATTGGTCATTGCCCCTCTTCCGAACGTGGCGGCCAAACTGACCACCGTGGGGCCGTGTCAGACCCGGGCCTGCTGCTCTAAGTAGACGGCGCCGAGGCCGCGCATCACCTTGGTGGCGAAGTACCCTTCTTCGCTGCTGAACGCCGCCCCGCCGGCGAACGCGAGGCCCTCGCACCGGTTGACCACGTTGCCGGCCGCGTCCGTGGTGACGAATGTCCGGTCGCGCGTCGCCTTGATGTTCTGGGCCACCTTGTCGAGGACGAAGTCCCAGGACACCTGCTGCCAGGTGGACGCGCCCGGGGCCCGGTACAGGGGTCGCTCGACCCGACGGGTGGAGATGGCCAGATCCATCGCGGTGGCGCCCTTGGGGCACAGGCGGCCTTCGTTCACGGGGCTGTCCGGGTCCCCTTCGATCTGCAGCAGCCTCGTGGTCCCGTCGGCCTCTTTCCGCGTGTACGCCAGGAGCGAGCACCCGACGGCGCAGTACGGGCAGATGGAATGGGCCTGGGTCGCCCCGGCGATGCGCAGGGTTTGGCGGACCGAGTAGGCCTGGGCGAGGTCGAACCCAAGTTCCGAAAGGGCGAGCGTTCCGGCGCCCACCCCCGTCCACTTGATGAAATCTCGACGCGTGAGCGTGGCCATCCGGTTATCCTCCCAGAGTCTCGTCTTGGCAGCAGCCGGGAGCTTCTCTCAATATTACTTCGATATGACCCCAAATCTCCCCTCGCGGCTCAGAACGCTTGTTTGGCAATTGCCGCCGTCCGGAAAACGGAGGGACGCAACTGTGCGGCGGTGAAGACGACTCCCGCGAACTTCCCAGGCAAAGGGGCGATGCGCGCGTGCGACGAGTGCGGAGGATCAGGCGGCTCAAACAATCCGGGAAGTTGCGGCGGAGGAAACAGTCCCAGGAGCGCCGCAGAAGAGCGGCGCAGGCCGCGATTCTCAAGCCGGCAGAGACGGCGGGCCCGGCGGTGCGCTAGCCTATCTACGGAATAATCGTGAACGCTTGGCCCCTGGCCGGTCGATAGACAACAAAGTGGCGGCGGTCAAGGGTGAAGACCTCCTGAATCCCCTCACGCTCCGCGACTCGGACAAGAGTGGCATCGGCGAAATCCATCGGCAGTTCCCGAAACTTCTGCATCAATCGACGCATGGCGGGAACATCTTTCCCATCCAGCCCGGCAAGCCGAACACCACCACCCTCGATCTTTGCAAGCAATGCATCTTGCGCCACCGGTGCATCCGAGAGAAGATACATTGCTTCAGTGACCACCGGCCACGTAGTCAATGCGGTCGCAATCAGGTGCTTCGACGCCTCGACGCATCGTCGATGGTCTCGATCCCCCTCGTCCAGGAGGGCTACCAGGGGACCCGCGTCAATCAGAACCTGCCTCACCGCTTCGCACGTCTTGAGGCGAACATCGCCCGTAGCAGCTCTTCACTCCTCGCCGCCCGGCTTCCCCTTCCACGGTTCACAATACCGACGACGTCCGCGATCTTGTCATGGAAGGTCGGGCCGGCGGGCGCTCCCGCAGTCTCCTCGCTCAAGCGCAAGATTGCATCCCGGATGATCGCCGACTTACTCCGTCCTGATGATCTCGCCAGCCGTGTCAGCGAACGCTCTGTCTCTGGATCTAGGCGCACACTCGTGGCCATTTGTGCCCTCGCATGGCTCAGGAGTTGTCATACTATAGTGTAATACACATCCAGAGAAAGTGCAAGTCTATCCCCTCTACATCGTAGGCCCTGAGGAGGCGGAAACAGAGCGGGCGTCAGCGCTCGCGGCGGAAGGAAACGAGATCCAAGTGGTTCCAAACATCACCGACCGGCCAAACTTTGAGAATCCGGATGGGCTGGCCGCGGCCATTGCGGGGGCCCTCCGGAAAGACCCCGCTACCCGAAGTGCACCTTCACGGTGTGGTACCCCTGCGCGCCGTCCGGCAGCGTCGGCTTCTGCTCCGCGGGCTGCGTGCGGCCTTCCCCGTCTGCCGCCCGGACCTGGATAAAGTAGTCGCCGGTGCTGGGGGGGGTCCAGAGCAACGACCAAAACTGCCAGCAGTTCTGCCCGAGCGGCTCTTTCACGGCCGCCGGGATCCAGGTTTTGCCGCCGTCGGGGCTGACCTCCACCTTCGAGATGCCTCGGCTGCCGGCGAACGCCCATCCGCCAAGCGCGAGCGCCGCGCCGTCCTTGGTCTCGACGCGGAACGCGCTGTTGGTCTTGACGATCGCCTCGTGGTCCCACCCCTGCTGCTCCCAGTACCCCTGGGTGCGCGCGTACTCTCGATCCGTGACTTCGATGGCGGTGAGCCACTTGGGCTGCTTCATGCCGTAGCGATTGCGCAGCAGCACACGGACCGGGGCGCCGTGCTTCTGCGGGATCGGCTCGCCGTTCATCTCGTAGGCGAGCAGGGATTCTCCGTCC
>DATHLI010000189.1:0-2428 GCA_035488355.1 bacterium
ACGCACCTTCGCCGCCGCAGCGGGCCGCCCATCAGGGCGTCTGTCCGGTCGAACGCCCGCCGTCGCGGCAGGCCGCGTCGCCGACCGGTCGTCCGGATGGGCGCCCGCCGACGCGGCGATTTCCCGCCCCGCCCAGAACACGCGCGGCAGAACGGCAAAGAAGACGCTGCCGGTGCCCGGCGCGCTGCGCACGCCCACCTTGCCGCTCTGGGCCTCCACGATCCGCTTGGTCAGCGCCAGGCCCAGCCCCGTGCCCTTATGCTTCTTGGCCGCGCCGGCGTCGAGCTGCTGGAACTCGACGAAGAGCCGGCCCAGGTCTTCCGGCCGGATGCCGATGCCCGTATCCTCGACCTCGATGCGATAGGTGTCGGCGTCCTCCGGGCCCACCCGGACCGTCACCCGGCCCCCGTCCGGCGTGAACTTGAGCGCGTTCGACAGGTAGTTGTAGAGCAACTGCTTGAGCTTCGCCGGGTCGGCCGTCACGCCGGTCAGCCCCGGATCGATCTCCATCTTGACCTGGATGCGCTTGGCGGCCGCGAGCGTGCGCAGGCCGTCCCGCACCTCGCCGACGAGCTTCGCCAGATCCACCGGCTCCGGGTGGAACTCCATCCGGCCGGCCTCCACCCGCGCCAGATCCAGTACATCGTTGATGAGATGGAGCAGGTGCCGGGAACTGGTGAGGATGTCGCCGAGGTACTCCTTGTGCGGATCGGACAGCGGCCCCGTCTTTCCACTGTGCATCAGCTCGGCGAAGCCGATGATCCCGTTGAGCGGCGACCGAAGCTCGTGGGACATATTCGCCACGAACTCGCTCTTCAGCCGGTTGGCCTCCTGGACCTGGCGATACTGCTCCGCGAGCTCTTCGTTCTTCCGGCGCAGCTCCTCTTCCAGAGCCTTCTGGGCCGTGATGTCCTTGGAGACCAGGAGGTAGCCGACCGGATCGCCGGACACGCCCCGGCGCAACGTGATCACCACCCGCGCCGGAAACTGCCCACCGCCCTTGCGCATCCGCTGGAACTCGCCCTCGAACGACCCCGCCTGCCGCACGGCGGCCAGCGCCGCCTCGACCCCGCCGGACTCGACGTCTTCCCGGGTGTGGAGGAGGCGGACGTTCTGCTTCCCCACCATCTCCTCGGCGGCGTAGCCGTAGTTCCGCCGCGCGCCTTCGTTCCAGGTCAGGACGTTGCCGCCGAGGTCCATGGCGATGATCGAGTACTCGGTGGAGGACTCCAAGATATTGTTCAGGAACGCCGCCGTCTCGCTGCGCTCCCGAGACTGCTGGGCGAGCTGCGCTTCCAGCCGCTCCTGCTCGGTGATGTCGCGGGAGATCAGTGTGAAGCCGACGGGGTGACCCTGCCTGTCCCGCCTGAGGGTCTTGGTGACGCGGGCTGTGAATTGCTCGCCGTTCTTCCGGACGCGCCTCAGCGTGCCTTCCCACTTCCCGGTCAGCAGGGCCTCGTCCAAGATCGCCTTGGCGTGTCCGGACCTGACATCATGGGGATCGTGCAGGAGCGCGAGGGTGGCCTTGCCGACGACATCCGCCGCTTCGTGCCCGTAGATAAGGCGCGCGCCTTCGTTCCATGCCACGATTGTTCCCGCGAGGTCCGTCGCGACGATGGAGTACTCGGTGGAGGACTCCAAGATAGAGTCGAGGAAGGCGACCTGCTCGTCGGTCCCCGACTCCTTCAAGAAACGGTGTCCGTTACCGCCGCCCGCATGCCCACCCATTTCCGTTACCTCTCAGGTCATGGCCTGGTTTAGAGGGATCGCGCCTGTGGGAGTTTTGAGACGCATAAATACACCATACCTAATCGGGCGGTGTCCTCGATACCAGGTAATGATCTGAGAGACTATTCCGCGAACCTCAAATGTGGTCGGAAGGTTCTTTCGGGAGTTTGCATGCTGAGGGTTGCCGCGATTTCGCGGACAGTTTCGATGAGAGTGGCGGTCAAATTCCAAGAATCTTGCCGAGTGGATTGCCTATGCCTCCGGCGACGCGAGCGACGGAAAGACCGGGCGCAGCGCCTCGTACAGCCGGTTGTATTTGGCGTAGAGATCGCGGTACCGGCCGGCCGCCCGAGCATCCGGCCGGAATGTGGTGACCAGGGGATTCACCGCGCGGGCGGTCGACACCGGATCGGCGCTCGGGTCCATCGCGGCCAGGGCCAGCAGCATCGCTCCGAGGGATGCCGCATCGGTGTGGCGGGGGATCCCGACCTCCCGTCCCAGCACATCGGCGTAGATCTGGTTCCAGAGGGCGCTGCGCGCCCCGCCCCCGACCGCGCGGACTCCCGCCACCCCGAGGCGCATCCCCTCGAGGAGATCGAGCGCGGCCCGCAGCTCGAACGCCACGCCCTCCATCACGCTCCTGGCCAGCGCGCCGGTGCCGTGCGTCTCGCTCAACCCGAACCAGACGCCGCGCGCATCC
>DATHLI010000190.1:0-4803 GCA_035488355.1 bacterium
GCGTCCGGCGAGACCGCCCGCCGTCTCCTCGATCACCCCGGCGAGCGATTCGACCGAGAGGGCGCCGGCGTCGAGCGCGGGCTCGCCCAGTTCCCGGGCGAACGCGCTGACCTTTGGATCATACGCCAGCGAGATCATCGGCACGCCGTGGATCGCGGCGAAGATGAGCGCGTGGAGACGCATGCCGACCACGAGGCCGAGGGCGCCAAAGAGCGCCAGCATCTCGCGTGGACGTAGCGGGGTGCGCACCAGCCCCGCCGCGGAGCCGATCTCCGCGGCCAGGCGCTCGGCCACGGCAAGATCCCCAGGCGGGTGCAGCGGGAGACAGACCCAGCGGACGCGGCACCGCTCCGCCGCAATTCGGGCGGCCGCGGATACCGTGCCGAGCCAGCGTTCGTGATTCCACGCCCGGACGGCGAGCCCGAAGTGAACCCCCGCGCCCCACCGGGCGTGCTCGGCCGCCACGGTTGGCGACCACTCCGGGCTGAGGAGCAGCGCGGGGTCGGCGGCGAGCGCAACGGGCGGCCGGTCGACGCCCAAGGCGGCCAGGGTGGCGAGGGAATCCCGATCCCGCAGCGTGATGAGGTCGACGGCGTTCAGCACCCGGCGGACGGCCGACCGCGCCAACCGCCCGCGCAGCGGCCCGATCCCCTGCGCATACAGCGCCGTCCTCCGGCCGAGGCGCTGAGCCAGCGCGAGCACCGCGAGGTAGTACCACGGACTGCGCCAGGACGTGACATCCTGGAACAGGCTTCCGCCGCCGGACAGGCAGAGGTCGCATCGCCGGAGCGCCTGCGCGACGTCCCGGGGGTGGCTGCGGGGGATCGCCAGGACGCCGTGGGCGCCCGCGGTCGCTCCGGGGTTCGCCGAGAGCACGGCGATTTCGACGCGCGGACACCGCGCGCGAAGGGCATCCACGGTGGCTCCCAGCACCGCTTCGTCCCCCAGGTTGTTGAACCCGTAGTAGCCGGAGAGGAGCAGCCGGCTCATCGCCTGGGCGGCACCCCGGCAGAGCCGGCGGGACGTTCGGGCTCGCGCCGCGGACCCGGCCCGCCCGCGCGCGGCGCCTCACCCGCAGGCGGCTTCCCACCCGCCCGGGATACCTTGTCCGCGGAGGCATCGGGATCGCGCGCGTCGGGGGACCACCACCGGCGGGTCCAACACACCACCCCGATGAGCCCCGCGCCGATCACGGAGCCAAAGGCCAGCGCGTAGATGGTGCGGAGGAAGACGTAGACGAGCGGCGTGTGAATATGCGAGAACGAATTCACCAGGCCGACCTGACCGATCGCCCCGACAAGCGCCACCGGCAGAATCCACTTGCGCGCGCCCAGCGCCATCAGCGCGAACGCGAGCACCATGAAAGGATCTCCAATCAAGAATTCTTTCGTGCGCGGGCGCGCGATCACGAGATGCGACAGGAGGACCCGGGTCCGGAGCTCCAGCGCCCCGAGCAGGGGCAGCCCGGTGTTTCCGGTCCGTCCGAGCGCGAACACAACCGCGACCCCGACGAGGATGACGGCGATGCCGTACTCGAGCAGCAGCGGCTGCCGCCCCCACGACCGGAGGCGCGCCCAGAGGGTGCCGACCGGAGCCTCTGCCGCAACGAGCAGCAGACCGAGCACGGCGATCGGCAGGACGTGGACCAGCTTGACCCCGAGAAACTGACGGATCTCCAGCAGGAATGCCCACTGGCTGAGCAGGGCCGCGACCATCAGGCCGCCGAGCGCGGTCACCCCCGAGAGGGCCCACAGGCGTCCGATGCTCTCCGCCGGCAGCCAGACGCCTCCCCGGGCGACGCCCGAACCGGCCGGGTGCGCCCCCGGCCGGCCCGCGGCGCTCCCCCCGGCCCGGCCGGGGCCGGTCTCCACCAGGAACCCCATCAGCGACAGCGTGGGAAATGCCAGGGCGGCGAGGAAGGCCAGGAGCTGGCTCCACAGCGTGACCCGGTGCAGCGCGAGGGCGACCATGGTGAGCACGACCCCACCCCCCACTCCGGCGTACAGGGGCCCCGGGGCGATCGGGCGGGAAGGGGACCTCGCGGCGATCGGGCGGGCGAGGATCCGCATCACCTCGGCAGCCGCGATCGCCAACGCGGCCAGGGTCCCGAGGGCCATCAGCAGGAACCAGACCGGATAGATCGTGACGTCCGGCAGAGGCACCGCCTTCCCCATCCGGTATCCCGCCTGCTGCAGATCGCCCGCGATGGAGGCCACGTAGTCGAGGTTGGCCTGGACTTCGTCCACGCCCGCCGGCGTGGTCAGGAACGGTCGCACATAGAGGATGCGGACGTTGCGCTCACGCGCCGCGAGCACGTACTTATCCCGGGCATCATCCGGATTCAGGGTGGCGAGTTCCTCAGGCGTCAGGCTGAACACCCGCAGCACGGCGGGCTGCACGCGCAGGGCGAGTTCCGGCTCGCCCCGCTGCCGCCGCCGCGCGGTGAAGCTCTCGATCTGCCCGAACGCGAACCCGGCGCTCTTCATTTGCTCGGCGACGTCGGGGATGAGCCGGTCGTACCCCAGCACCTGGGGGCCATCGAAGATCAAGGTGAGCCGGTCTTCCCCTAAGCTGCGGAGTCCCGTAAAGAACGCCTCCAGCCCGCCCGGCGCGACCTCGCGAAAGTTCCGCATGCGGGCCTCGATCGCCAGACGCTGCGCGCGGATCTGGGCGGCGTCCTCCGGCAGCAGCCCCAGCGGCGCCTCCTCGATCTCCTGCCCGCGCCCCGCGATCTCGAGCACCGGCCCGCTCCCGGTGAGGAGCTTGGTTCGTCCCTGGCCGGTATGCGGCAGCAGCTGCACCGCGAGACCGGCCCGAACACGCTCCAGCGCCGGAAGCGCGCCCACCACGTACGTGTTGCCCGGGCTGATCTGCCCGATCCGGAGCAGGTCGCCCAGCGGCCCGGCCACCGATCCCGCGCGGGCGGCGTTGATGACATCGCTCCCGGTCATGACGGTGAGCCGTCCTGAGTCCGCGAGGCGCTTGAGCGAGACGGCGTACAACGTGACGCTCCGGGCGCCCGCCCGGTACAGCGAATCGTAGAGGCTGTCGCGGCCGATGCCGGTGCGGCGGGCGAGGGTCATCCAGTCGTCCCCGTCCACCGAAATCTCGACGGTGCGGTTGGCCTGCTCGAGATGGTAGCGGTGGACCAGCACCACCAGCGCGGCCACGAGCCCCGCCACGACGCATCCGGCGAGCACGGGATACCGGGAGCCGAACCGCCGCAGGATCACCGGCATCCGTCCCCCGCCACGCCGCTAGACCGGCCCCGTCCCGGCATCAAGCACGAGCCTCCCATTCTCCATCCGCAGTCCTGTGAGCCGAAACCCGAACGGCAGCGGTGGAACCTCGAGCGCGGACCGGATCGTCATGGCCTCTCCGCTCACGCTCCCCGGCAGGCTCCCCCCGGCGACCACCACGGAATCGAGGATGAGATCCACGGCCGTCTCCCCGTTCAGCACGAGCCGCCCGAGGCCTTCGGCGGGGAGCTCCGCGCCGAACGCCCGGATGGCTCCCCGGACCCACACCCGCCCGGGCTGCAGCACGACGGAGTCGACCCGGATGGCCGGCGAGTGCGCGAGGGCGCGCGCCAGGTCCTCCTGGGTCACCGTCGCGCGCGCGCTTCCGCTCCGCAACGACCGGATCACCAGGGTCCGGTGAACGTAGAGCGCCTGGGGGTCGAACCGCAGCGTGTCGAACGAGGCGTCGAAGCGTTCCATCCCGAGCGTCCCCATCTGGACGTTGTGCGCCGCCACGGTCACCATCGCCGCGCGGCCCCACCACAGCGCGATCGGAGGCGACGCCTGGAGGTCCACCTCGACGCGGCTCCCGGAGAGCTGGGAGCGCAGATACCCCTTCAACGCGGCGCCCGTGACGGCAGGGGTCCCCAGATTGGCGCCCACGGCAACGGCGAGCACCCCGACCGCGAGCAGCCACACCTTCCTCCGCGGGGGGACGGCCGCCACGCTCACGACCTCGCCGCGGGCCCCGGACCCCGCGTCTCGGCCGCCCGGTGGGCGCCGGCGTCGCTCGGCTGCCCTGAGCGCAGCCACGCGTCGATGAACGGATCAAGGCCGCCGTCGAGCACCGCCTGGATGTTCCCGGTCTCCAGGGCCGTCCGGTGGTCTTTGACCAGCGTGTACGGGTGGAGGACGTACGATCGGATCTGATTGCCCCAGGCGGCGTCGCGGTGCTCCCCGCGCAGGACGGAGAGCTTCTGTTTCTGCTCCTCGTGCTGCAGTTCGTAGAGCCTCGCCTGGAGCAATTTCATCGCGGTGAGCTTGTTGGCGTGCTGAGAGCGCTCGTTCTGACATTGCACGACGATCCCGGTGGGCACGTGGGTAATGCGCACCGCCGTCTCTACCTTGTTCACGTTCTGGCCGCCGGCGCCGCCGGAGCGGTAGGTATCGATCCGCAGATCGTCCTCCTTGACCTGGACGTCGGCCGCCTCGACCTCCGGAATCACATCCACGAGCGCAAACGAGGTGTGCCGCCGGTGCGCGGCGTCAAATGGCGAGAGCCGCACCAGCCGGTGCACGCCGCGCTCGCCCCGGAGGTACCCGTAGGCGTTCGGCCCCGAGACAATCACCGTGACGCTCTTCGTCCCGGCCTCTTCCCCAGGCGAGAGGTCGACGACCTCGGTCCGGTAGCCGCGGGTCTCCGCCCACCTCAGGTACATACGCAGCAGCATATCGACCCAATCCTGGGATTCGGTGCCGCCCGCGCCGGCGTGGATCGAGAGGATGGCATTGGCGGCGTCGTGCTCCCCGCCGAGGAGCGCACCCAGTTCGAGCCGGTCCAGGG
>DATHLI010000191.1:0-11985 GCA_035488355.1 bacterium
GCATCCGGTCGGGCCGATGAGCAGGATGTTGCTCTTCTGCAGCTCCACGTCGCTGGCGCGCTTCGGCTGCGCGCCGATCCGCTTGTAGTGATTGTAGACGGCGACGGCGAGCGCCTTTTTCGCGCGGTCCTGCCCGATCACGTACTGGCAGAGCGTCTGGAAGATCTCGTGGGGTTTCGGGATGCTCCGGGGCTTGGTCTGTCCGCGCGGCTCACCGTAGAGCTCTTCCTCGATGATCTCGTTGCACAGCTCGATGCACTCGTCGCAGATATAGACTCCCGGGCCGGCGACGAGCTTTCGCACCTGCTCCTGCGTCTTCCCGCAGAACGAGCACTTGAGGCGGTCCCGTTCGTCCCCGAACTTGAACATCGGCCCGGTGTCCCTCTGAGTCTGTCGATTCTTATCGGCTGGCGGGCGTGACCAGTTGCCGCGGCTTGATCACGTCGTCGATGAGACCGTACTCCTTTGCCTCCTGCGAGCTCATCCAGAAATTGCGCTCCGTGTCGTTCTCGATGCGGTCCAATTGCTGTCCGGTGTGCTTGACGAGCACTTCGTTGAGGATTTGCCGGACCGCCATGAACTCCTTTGTCTGGATCCCCAGGTCGGTCACCGAGCCCTGCGCGCCCCCCCACGGCTGGTGAATCATCATTCGTGAATAGGGAAGCGCGAACCGGCGCGCTTTGGTTCCCCCGGCGAGGATGATCGCCCCGGCGCTGGCCGCCAGGCCGACACAGATCGTCGACACGGGCGCCCGCATGTACTGCATGGTGTCGTAGATCGCCAGGCCCGCGGTGGCGGAGCCGCCGGGGGTGTTCACGTAGAGTTGAATCTCCTTCTCCGGATCCTCGTACTCGAGATAGAGCATCTGGGCGATGATCAGGTTGGCCATCTCATCTTCGATCGGGCCGCCGATAAAGATGAGCCGCTCCTTGAGCAGGCGCGAGTAGATGTCGTACGCGCGCTCCCCCCGCGCGGTCTGCTCGACGACGATGGGCATGTAGAGCTTCACGCGGTCCTCCACGAGAGTCTTCTCCTCCAGGCGGGCCGGCCCGCGGCCCGCGTTCCATAAGATACCCCAGTTGGCGCCGCCGGACGACCGGGGCCGCCGGATCACGGGCGGCGCGCCGAAACGCAAACCCCGGGGACGCGCTACCGCGCGGATTCTCCCGGGGTCTCGATAGCCGTGCCGGGGGCCGCCGCCGGCGGGGCGCCACCGGCCGCCTGAGCCCCCGAGGCAAGCGCGACCAGCATCGTCATTGCCTTCTGCCGGAGCAGGTGCTCCCGCAGTCCCGCCAGCCCCTCACCCTGCGCGAGCCGGGCCTGTAACTTTCCGGGATCTTCGTGTGCTTCTTCGGCTAGTTTCTCGATCGCGGTGGAGATCTCCTCCTCGGTCAGCGTCAACGCCTCGTGCCTCGCCACTTCGTCGAGGAGAATCCGCGTGCGGACTCGCCGCTCCGCGGCGGGCCGGAGGTCCGCGCGCAGCGCCGCTTCGTCCTTCTCCTGAGACCGCAGATAGGTTTCCAGGCTCAACCCCCCCGATCGCAGCCGCCCGACGAGATCGTCCAGCACGTGCTCCACCTCGTGCAGCACCATGCTCTCGGGCAGATCGATGCGCGCCTGCGCAAGGAGCGCGTCAACCACCCGCGCCCGCAGGTCGCGCTCCGCCGCGCTGGCCCGCTCCCTGCCCAGGCGATCCCGCAAAAGATCGCGCAGGGCCGCGAGCGTCGATTGGTCGGAGACCGTGCGGGCGAACGCATCGTCCAGCGGCGGGAGTTCCTTCCGGCGGACATCGAGCACGTGCACCTCGACCGGTCCCCCGGCCTCCGCGGGCTGCGCGGTCCGCTCGTCGCCGGGCCGGGCGCCTTCCACGGCCGCCTCGACCTCCGCGGGCAGCAGCCCGCCCCCCACCTCCACGAGCAGTTCCTTGCCGGGCTGGAGCCGCTTCATTTCCTGGGGGGCGCGCTTGACGTTCAGCAGAACAAAGTCTCCGCGGCGCGCGGCCGCATCCCCGGCGCTGACAAGATGCCCGTGCCGGGCGCGCAGGTCCTCGAGCACCCGCTCCACATCTTCATCGGTGACCGTGGGGTTCTCCGCCGCGACCCGCAGGGTCCGATAATCGGGAACGGTCACCTGGGGATACACGTCCACCGTCGCGATCAGATGCAGCCCCTTTCCTTCCGCGGGCTCCTTGACCTCAAACGATGGGGGAGCGACGGGGGACAGCCCGGCTTCGGCGACCGCCTTTGCGTAACGCTCGGGCAGCAGCTTTTTCAGCGCCTCTTCCCGCAGGGTCTCGGTTCCGACATGACGCTCGAGCACCGCGCGCGGCGCCTTCCCCCGCCGGAAGCCGGGAACCTGCACCCGCTGCACCAGCGTGGCGAAGGCGCGGTCCATGGCCCGGCCGACCTCGTCCTCCGCGATCTCGATCTCGAGCACCGCCCGGCTTCCCGGCTCAGTCCTGTACGCGTTCTTCACCGGCGCCGTCGCCATGAATCCTGGAACGCCTCCCTTTCGTCTCCTGGGGGACTACGGATGGGAAATAGCCTCGACGGGTTAATCCGCCGAGGCTATTCTCACCCCGGCGAAGTATAGCACACGACCCTGGAGACGTTCAAGCAACCCGTGCGTGGGGGACGCGCGGACGGTCCGGACGAAACTGGCCGAGCAACAGTGCGGGCGGAGGGATTTGAACCCCCACGGACCTTTCGGCCCACCAGGTCCTAAGCCTGGTGCGTCTGCCGGATTCCGCCACGCCCGCCCGGCAGTGTTCAGGATAACACCCGTGGTGGTCGACGGACAAGTCGAGTCCTCCGCGCGCGATTTACACGCTCCGCGGCCTCTGCTAGAATGACACCGTTCGGGACCGGGCCGTTAGCACAACTGGTAGTGCAGGGGACTCTTAATCCCAAGGTTGCAGGTTCGAGTCCTGCACGGCCCACCACGCGCCCCGCAGCACCCGCCTGCACGAGATCGCTCAACGCCCCGCATCAGCCCGGCTCGCAACCGATGGCTGGAGCACCTCGGTGAGATGCGAACATCCCGTTCGTTATCAAGATCAAGCCGTCTGCCCGTCGGACCTTCCGCGAGGCCGAAAGGAGGTCTCACGATCCCGGTTCACCGATTGCAAAAGAGGGACTTAAAAGGTACACTATAGAGTACCATGAAGTATGTGACCACAAAAGAACTTCGCCTGCGGACGCGCCGGTTGCTCCGAGAAGCTCAAACCGGTGAGCAGATCGCGGTCACCTTCCGCGGGAAGCCGGTCGCCCTGCTCGTTCCTTTTGAGGAAACGGGTGGGCTGGCCGTCCGGCCGTACAAGGACGCTTGGCCTGAGATCGAAGCGACCTTGCGTGGCACCCGGCCTGCGTACAAGACGGCTGAGAGGGCTCTGAAGGCGACCAGGCGGCGGGCGTGATCTGCATCGACTCCGATGTGTTCCTCATTGACCTCCGCTACCCCGCCGATCGCCGTGCCGCGGCGACGCGCGCGTTTCTCAAGGCGGCCGCTGGATCCGGAGACGCGGCGACGACGGTATTCAATCTCCTCGAGGTGACCGGAGTCCTGTCGTTCAACCTGTCCGGCCAGCAGGTGGTGGATTTCTACGCCCACTTTCCACGGCGGTACAACGTGCAGATTCTCCCCTATCACGACCCCGCCCAACGATTACCCGCGCTGCCGCTCCGCCAGGTGCTGAACACCATGCAGCGAAAGATGGCGCTCGGGGATGCGCTGATCGCGACGCTGGTTAACCGACTGCACAATACCCTCCAGGCCTTCGTGACGTGGAACGCTGTTCACTTTCAGGGGCGCCTGGCAGTGCCGATCTTCACCCCCGCGACATACTCCCGACCGGAAGGACGTCTGGGGGGGCGATAACGCAAACCATGGGCACGGGCGCGGGCCGGCAGAAATCGTTCAGGGGGCGGGTTCTCCCGCCCCCCGCGACGCACCGCGTGAGTTGCGTTACCCGACCGGGTGGATCCGGTGGTAGACGGCCCACACGGCCGCTATATACCATCGCGTCTCGGCGTACGGGGGGACGCCGCGGTACCGGTGCACGGCTCCCTCGCCCGCATTGTACGCCGCCAGCGCCAGGCTCAAGTCTCTAAACCTGATGTAGTAGACCCTGAGCGTCATGGCGGCCCCAAGCAGGTTCCCCCACGGGTCGTTGACGTCCACACCGGCGGACCGCGCCGTTTGGGGCCGGAGCTGTCCCAGCCCGATGGCCCCCGCCCGGCTTCTCACAGTCGGGTGGAAGCCACTCTCGATATACACCACCGCGGCGAGGAAGAACGGATCCAGGCCGGCCTGCAGAGCCGCGGCGACGACATGGTCTCCCATCCAGATCGCCTGCTGCGACGTGAGCGCCGGATTGGATGCGCGCGCCAGCGCCGCGATCGAGTTCGCGTCCGGGTGCAGGATCGGCGTGGGCTGCTCTGCCTCATCTTGCTCCCGCAGAAAGCTCAGGCGCGCCAGCCACCCACGGATGACCCGCTCCTGACGGGGCCAGTGCGGACGGCGAAGCGCCTCATGGAAATAGGCATCCGCCTCCTCCATCCTCCCTGCCCCGGTTGCCGCCACGCCGGCCCAGATAACCGGGGCGGCCGACTGGGGACGAACCTGCGCCAGCCGTGAGAACGCGGCGAGCGCGCGAAGCGGATCCCCATCACGGTATGCCGCGATGCCGTCGTCGAGGGTGGCCGGCTCCCAGGGGCCTTCTCGCGCAACGGCGGCGGACTGCGTCACGCCGATGCACAGAAAGACCACGAGGATCGCGGCGGCGCCTCGGACAGTCCGGCAGTTGGTCCAGACAGCCCCTCGCATCTCAACCCCCCCTTCCATCCTCACTCTTTGTACCCAACCTTGCAGGCCGCGGAGACCATGGGAGCGAGTGTGCGCCAAGAACGTGCGTTCGGGTAGGGGAGCAGACCAGCCCCTCACGGTCGCTCCTGCTCAGCCGGTGTTCTTTATGAAGAGCACTCCGAGAATAGGCGGAGCCGGCCCGCGTCCACCCTCCGGCGACGAGATCCCTGGACGTTCGTATATATTTTCCCCTCCGGCAACGGGGCGCGGCGAGTTTAGACGACAATTCGATACTTTCCCCCAAGGACGACTCCCGCAGTGATCCAACGGCTGGCGTGGTACGGCCGTCCGGCAATAAAATGGGCACGCTCGCGAGCGGCAGAAGACGGGCCCGCAAAGACGGCGGGTTCGGAAGACAAGCAACACAACCATAGGAGGAGACGATCATGACCAAGAAGATCGCTGCAAGATTCGTGACGATGGCATCTGCCCTCAGCCTCCTGGTGGCGCTGGCGCCGGCGTTCACGCCCGCGCAGACGGTGAGCTCCAGCCACCTGAGCTACAACCCCGCGATGATTGTCGCGGATGGAGACCGGGGCCGTGGCGAAGGCCGCGGTGAGGGTCACGAGGACCACGATCACGGGCACGGCAGAGGATAACGCAAGCGGCTTGCGCTTGTAGGCGGGGAGGGCCGCCTCGGCCCTCCCCGCCCCGTTTCAGCGGACGCTCCGCCGATCCCCCGCGCCCGGCCGCCGCAGTTCTGCACAGCCTGGAATACCGGCGCGTCTTCGGATAAGACCGAGATCCTTCCCTCTCCTTCCCCCGACATCGGCTGATCGCCCCAACGCCCCTCAGCCCGCCGGCTGCGCGTGTCCGGCAGGAACGGTGAACCGCCCCGTGGCATAGTGTAGATCGGCCGTTCCACCGTTTGGGGTTCCCACACGCACCTACCGCTGGGAGGACAGGTCGGCGATGACACTGACGCCCGCGCAGCGCACGATCGGCGAGGGCATCGATCGGCTGATCAGCATCGAGATCACGGGCCGCGGAGTGATCGGCGATCTCTACCGGGCGGCGCGGGCCCTCCAGGACGCGCCGTTGTGCCTCACCGCAGCCGCGCGCCTCTTGGAAAGGGTCCACAAGGGACAGGTCGTGATCCTTGCGACCGGCCTGCCGATGTATCCGTGGTTCGCCGGGGAGCAGGACGGCCCCGTGGGGACCGCCACCCTGGCCCGCGCCCTTCTGCTCGCGGTGGGCGCCCGGCCGATCATCGCCACCGATCCGGTCAACGTCGACATCTGCGCCGCCGCTCTGCGCGGCGCCGGCCTCTACGTCCGCCCTTTGGACGACGCCCTGAGTCTGCCCACGACCGCCGCCGTGATTCCATTCCCGCTGGAATGGGACGAGGCCGCCTCCCGCGCCCAGACACTCCTCGACACGCTGCGGCCCTCGGCGCTCGTCGCCATTGAGCGGACGGGAGCCAACGAGCACCGGCAGTACCACTCGTCGGGCGGGAAGCGGCTGACGGATTATTGCGGGAAGATCGATACGTTGTTTGCCTCCGCGGGCGAGCGCGAGATCCTGACGATCGGGATCGGCGACGGCGGCAACGAGATCGGCTGTGCCGCCATCCGGGACAGTGTGCTGCACGCCGTTCCGCACGCGGCCCGCTGCGCCTGTCCGTGCGGAGGCACCACCGTCCCCCAGGTCCCAACCGACCTCCTCATCGCGGCGGCGATCTCCAACTGGGGGGCGTACGGGGTGGAGGCCGGGATCGCCCTCCTGCTGGAGCGCCCGGAGATCCTGCATACCCGCGACATCGATGCCCGCGTGTACGATCTGTGCGCCGCGGCCGGCGCCAACAACGACGGACCCGGGCTGCTGGATGTGGGGGCGGATGCGGTCGCGGGCCCGCTGCACGGGCACATCGTCGACCTGTTGGGCCGGATGGTGGAGAGCGGCATCGACTTCGGGCGGCTGTATCGCGAGCCGCGGTATCCATGGTTCTGACCACACAGGGAGGCGCCCGCTGTCTCGCCGCCATCGCGATGGCCCTCCTGGCCGGTGGCGCGGCGCCGGCGAGCGTCGGAGCGCAGGCGGGCACGACTCTGGCGGTGGCGCAAGCCGCCGCCATGTCGGCGCTTGACCCGGTCGTCCCATCGACCGGCTCACCCAGCCGTCCGCTATCCTCTGCGGAATCCGAGGCGGCGTTCCTCATCTATGACGGCCTGGTCCGATTTACGGACGAGATGTCGATCGTGCCCGAGCTTGCGGCCTCGTGGAACGTCGATCCGGACGGGCGCGCGTGGACCTTCAAAATCCGGCGGGGGGTGACGTTCCAGGACGGCACGCCGCTCATCGCTCAGGCGGTTGTCGCCAACCTCGATCGTGTGATCAATCCGGCGACGAACACCTCGAGCCGGACGCTCTGGGATCCGATCGACTCGGTGTCCGCCCTGGATGCCGCAACCGTGCGGGTGCGCACGAAGGTGCCCTACGGGGCGCTCCTCAACACGCTGGCTCAGGGATCCGCCCTCATCGCGAGCCCGGCCGCCATAGAGCGATGGGGGGCGGAGTACCGGCTGCACCCCGTGGGGACGGGACCGTACGCTGTCGACCGCTGGGACCTTGGGACCCGGCTCGACTTGGCGCGGCACCGCCGGTACTGGGACGGGCGCCCCGGCTTCGACCGGATCGTGCTCCGCGCCGTCCCGGATCCAGCCACCCGTGTCACCCTTCTCCGGAGCGGCCAGGCGCAGGTCGCCGACGGAATCCCGCCCGGGAGCGTGGACGAGTTGCGGCGGGCTCCCGGGGTGACCGTCATCGTCCGGCCTGCCCTCCGCACCTTCGGCATGGGCATCAACCTGAACCGCCCAACGCTGCAGGACATCCGGGTGCGGCAGGCCCTCAACTACGCGGTCAACAAGCAGCTCCTGGTCCAGGCTCTCTTCCGGGGACACGCCGCGGTCCTGCGCTCCCCGCTCGCTCCCCGGACGTCCGGATACGCGGAGGTCGCCGCCTGGCCGTATGACCCGCCGAAGGCGCGGATGCTGCTCGAGACGGCCGGCTGGAAGCCGGCTCCTCCCATCGGCGTCCGAGTCAAGGACGGGAGGTCGCTGCAGATCACCCTCCTCACCCCCCAGGGCGCCTTCCCGCGCGACGTCGAGGTCGTCGAAACGCTGGCCGATTACCTTCGCAACGTCGGGTTCGAGCCGCACTTCACGTACGTGGAGCCCGCGGCGCTGCCGGATCACTTGCTCGTCCCGCCGGACCAGTCCAAGTGGGACCTGGCGTTCTTCGGGTTCAGCCCGAGCAACGGCGACGGCGGCTCTCACCTCGACGCGCTCTACCGGTCGAATCCGGATCGCCAGCACCGCCCCCCGGCCTGGAACTTCACCTGGTACTCCAACCCGCAGGTGGACGCGTGGCTTGCTGAAGGCGCACGGTCGCTCGACCCGCGGGTTCGGGACGCCGCCTACGCCAAAGCGGAACGGCAGGTATGGACGGACGCTCCGTCTCTGTGGCTCTTCGCAGACAGCGTCATCGTCGCGACCCGAGAGGCGCAGGGGGTCGAGGTCCTGCCAATCGCTTTCACGATCCTCAAACACGCACACCCGTGAACGGTCAATCAGCTCTCCCGGCCCTCAAGGCGCGCGCGCTCAAAGCGCTGGACGGGCTCGAGGCGGAGACGCGCGACCTGGCGCTCCGGATCCATGCCCACCCCGAGACAGGGTTCGAGGAGCATCAGGCCGTCGCCTGGATCACGGAGATGCTCGAGCGCCACGGACTGGCCGTCGAGCGGGGCATCGCGCAGATCCCCACCGCGATCGCCGCCCGAACGCGCGGCGCGGCGGCGGGCCCGACCGTCGGGCTCATCGCCGAGTACGACGCGCTGGCGGGCCTGGGCCATGCCTGCGGCCACAACCTGATGGGCGCCGGGATGGCGGCCGCCGCCGCGGCGCTCCGCGCCGTCATGCCCGAACTGCGCGGCAGTGTGGTCTATTTTGGGACGCCGGCCGAGGAAGGCGGCGGGGGAAAGATCCTGATGCTGGAGCGGGGTGCGTTCGCCGGGGTGGACGCGGCGCTCCAGTACCACGCCGGCCCTGACATGTCGGTGGCAACGGGATGCCTCGCGGTTCAGGGGGTCCAGTTTAGATTCACCGGCCGGCCGGCGCACGCGGCCGCTGCGCCGTGGAAGGGCGTCAATGCGCTCGACGGGGTGATCCTGACATTCACCTCGGTGAACGCGCTCCGCCAGCACATCCGCCCGGATGCGCGCGTCCACGGGATCATCACGGACGGCGGCCAGGCCGTCAATATCATCCCGGAGCGCGCCGCCGCGGAGTTCGGGGTCCGCTCGACCGACGGCGCGTACGTCCGCGAGCTGATGGGCCGCGTCGAAGCCTGCGCCCGGGCGGCGGCGGAGGCCACGGGGACGACCGTGGCTGTCAGCCACGGGCCGTTCTTCGATTCGCTCAAGTACGTTCCCGCCCTGGCCGGCGTCGTCCGGCAGAACGCCAGGACCCTGGGATTCGAGATGGCCGAGAGACAGGTGGGGGCTTCCACCGACCTCGGGAACCTCAGCCAGGCCATCCCGACGGTGAGTTACACGCTACCGACCTGCCCGCCCGGCGTGGGGATGCACACTCGGGAAGCCCTGGAAGCCGGGGCGTCGGAACTGGGCCTCAGAGGAATGATGAACGATGCGAGGGTCATGGTGACGACCGCCATCGACCTGCTCGCCTCACCGGAGATCCTGGAAACCGTCCGGGCTGAGTTCCGCGGCGGCAACTAGGAGGTGCCCTGCGACCCGGCCTCCACTCGCGTCGTCTGAACCTCAGCTCGCTTTAAGGTAGCCGTGATCCCGCCCGTACTTGATCAGCGCCCGGCGCATCGCCCGCCGGCCTCTGAAGAGCCGGCTCATCACGGTTCCGCGCGGAATCCCCAGGATGTCGGCGATCTCCTGGTAGGAGAACCCCTCCAGGTCGGCCAGGACGAGACAGGCTCTGAAGACCTCGGGGATCTCCATCAACGCCTGCCGAACCTCGGCATCCATCAGACCCGACATGATCAACGACTCGGGGGTGTCGTGGACCACGAAGGCCGGGTCCTGCCCCTCGAACTCGTCGACGGTCTGCACCGTCCGTGACGAAGCCCGGAACCGATCGATATGGGCGTTATGGAGGATCCGGAACAGCCAGGCCTTGGGATTGGTGCCCGGCTTGTACGTGTGCAGCGAGCGCCACGCCCGCAGGTAGGTCTCCTGCACGAGATCCTCGGCGTCCTGAGGCCGGCCGCTGAGCCGGAGCGCGGTCCGGTACAGGGCATCGAGGTGCTGGGTCGCCATTTCGTTGAACAGCGCCGCCTCGGCCACCCCCGGAGTGCGCGCAAGCGTCGCGGCATGGCCCGCGACAGGCGCCGGAGGCGGGAGGGGAGCCGCAGCGGTAGTGGTCTGACGGTCGCCAAGTCCCATTCGGTTCACCTACTTTCCATCAACTTGAGCAAGATCCCCACACTTGCCTCGATGGGGTCTGCACGCCGGTGTGCCTTCATCAGGAGCACCGCCCCTTCGATCTGACTGATCAGCGCAGCAGCCATCCGCCGCGTGTCCAGGTCCTGACGAAACTCCCCCCGCGCGACGCCTTCACGAAGGCAGCGGTCGACAGATTCTTCCCACCGCGCAAAGAAGGCGCTCAGGCGGCGCCGGAACTCCGGGTGGATCCCTGATAACTCGGCCGCCAGGTTGCCGAAGGGGCATCCACGCCGGTATCCGTCCGCGCGGTGCCGGCTCGCCACATCCTTGTAGAGGAGTTCGAGCCGCCGGCGGGCGGGCAGGGCGTCGTCCTCAAGCAGCCCACGGATGTACCCCGCCTCAAACGCGGCGGCCTGCCGCCGCAGCACTTCCAGCCCGAGGTCCTCCTTGCTCCGGAAGTGATAGTAGAAATTGCTCCGGCAGACGCCGCTGGCCTCAAGGATGTCGTCCAGCGCAGTCGACTGGAAGCCGCGGAGATGGAACAGGTCCCGCGCCGCCTCGATGATCCGTTCCCGACTGCACCTGTCGCGCTTCATCCCGGGATGCCGGTGATGTAGGACCATGCAGTCCTATTTTAATACCGCCGGCAACCTCGGTCAATTAGGGGGCAGGCCATGGGACATGGGCGCGTCCGGCGAGCAGCGCCTCTGCCGCCGCGTGCCAGGCCGACGCCGCGACTTCCTCCCCCGGAAACTTGCCCAGGATGCGACCGTCGGCGCCGATGAAAAACGTCTCGGGGACCCCCGTCGCGCCGAACAGATGCGCCACGGTCCCGTCGGGATCGCGCACATTTGGATAGGTGATCCCAAACCGCGTGATGAACCCCTGGGCGGGCTCGGAAAGGTCCTGGGTATCCACTCCCAGGACGACGAGTCCCTTCTCCCGGTACTCGTTCCAGATCCCTTCGAGCAGCGGGGCTTCCTCGCGGCACGGCACACACCACGCGGCCCAGAAGTTCATGACGATCGCATGCCCGCGGAGATCGCTCAACGAAACCCGCTTCCCATCGAACGTGGGGAAGGTGACCGGGGGAGCCGGCGGCGTCTCCCCTCGGGCAAGCGCGGTGCCGACGGCCAAAGACCGCTGGTGCTGCGCCGTCACCAAGGCGAGGAACCCGAGCAGGATCGCCACGGGGATCAGCAGCGCCGCCCAGGGCCGGGAGGGGTGCTCTCGCATTCTCATGGGATGATCCTACCAAAAAACGCTCCGAACATTCCCCCCGTCGTCTTGACCTCCCACCGCCTGCGTGGTACGGTGGTTTCCCGTTTCGCCGAGCGGACTGCGAGGCCGGGGCGCCACCTCAAGTCTCTTTGAGCGGCCCCAGCCCAAGCGCAGACCGTCTCCAGGACGGGACGGCCGACGGCTGCGACGGCCCAGGGACGGAGCTTCTCCGTGCTGGGCGGCAGCCGTCCCGATTTTTACGCGATCCACGCTCATCTGGAAATTGGCAATTTCGCGAGTAATCCAACGAAATATGGAGCAATTCCGTGACAACCACCAAAATCGGTCCTCTACATGCCCGTTTACCTCCTGGATACCCTTGAAAGCATGGGCCTCACGGTGAAAAATGAGAATGGTTAGCACTTAACCATCGCGAGTGCTAAACTCCACGCGTCGAGGAGGCTCGGGTATGCCGGCCAAGCTCTTGC
>DATHLI010000192.1:0-1529 GCA_035488355.1 bacterium
GGCCTCTACCGGGCGATGACCGGCAACCGGGCGCTCGCGTGGGGGCTCCTCGCCGCCGCCGAGCGGTCGAAGGTGCCGATCGTCTACGGGGCGTACCCGATCACGCCGGCGAGCGGCATCCTCGAAGAGCTGGCGATGCACAAGCGCTTCCGGATCCGGACGATCCAGGCGGAGGACGAGATCGCGGCGGCCTCGGCGGCGATCGGCGCGTCGTTCGGGGGCGCCGTCGGCGTCACCGCCTCGAGCGGCCCCGGGATCGCGCTCAAGGGCGAGGCGATCGGGCTCGCGGTGACGGCCGAGCTGCCGCTCGTGATCTTTGACATCCAGCGGGGCGGGCCGTCTACGGGGCTGCCGACGAAGACCGAGCAGGCGGATCTGATGCAGGCGCTCTACGGCCGCAACAGCGAGGCGCCGGTCGTCGTGCTGGCGCCGGCCACGCCGGGCGATTGCTTCTTCATCGCCTACGAGGCGGTCCGCATCGCCACCAAGTACATGGTGCCCGTGATCGTGCTGAGCGACGGCTTCCTCGCCAACGGATCGGAGCCCTGGCGCATTCCCGATCCGAGCACGCTGCCGCCGATCGAGGTCCACTTCCGGACCGATCCCGCTGGCTTCTTCCCCTACCTCAGAGACCCCGCGACGCTCGGCCGGCCCTGGGTCCGCCCGGGGACGCCGGGGCTCGAGCACCGGATCGGTGGCATCGAGAAGCAGGACGGGACCGGCGACATCTCCTACGACCCGGACAACCACGACCACATGGTGCGGACGCGCGCCGAGAAGGTACGGCGCGTCGCCCAGGAGATTCCGCCGACCTCGATCAACGGGCCCGCCACCGGCGACCTCTTGGTGGTCGGGTGGGGGGGGACCTACGGCGCCATCACCGCCGCCGTCGAGCGCTCCCAGGCCGACGGCAAGGCGGTTGCGTCGGTCCACCTCCGGCACCTGAACCCGCTGCCGCCGGACCTCGGGCACATCCTCAGGGAGTACCGGCGGGTGCTGGTGCCGGAGATCAACAGCGGCCAGCTCGTCCGCGTGCTGCGCGCCGAGTACCTCGTCGACGCCGTCGGCTTCAACCGCGTCCGCGGGCTCCCGCTCGCCACCGAGGACATCTGCGACACCATCAACCAGCTCCTGGAGGGGCACTGATGAGCGCCACCGGGACCGGGGCCGCCGAAGCCCCGAGGTACACGAAGAAGGACTTCGAGTCAGACCAGGACGTCCGGTGGTGCCCGGGCTGCGGCGACTACGCCGTCCTGAGCGCGGTGCAGAAATCGATGCCGGACCTCGGGATCCCCCGCGAAAACATCGTGTTCATCTCGGGCATCGGCTGCTCGAGCCGGTTCCCGTACTACATGAACACCTACGGCTTCCACACGATCCACGGCCGGGCGCCCGCCATCGCCACTGGCCTCCGGGTGGCGCGGCCCGATCTCAAGGTCTTCGTGGTGACCGGCGACGGCGACGGGCTGTCGATCGGCGGCAACCACATGCTGCACGTGCTACGGCGCAACGTGAACCTGACGATCCTC
>DATHLI010000193.1:0-2468 GCA_035488355.1 bacterium
GCGTACAGCGCGGCCCACTTCTCGTTGGGTGTGACCGTCACGCCCTCCAGGCGGCTGCTCGTCACCATGTAGAAATCCTGGCTCCACAGGAAGATCCACGGCGCGTCGTTCCAGATCAGCTCCTGCGCCTCCTTGTAGATCGCCAGCCGCTTCTTGGGATCTGGGGTCGACTGGCCGGCCAGGAGCAGTTCGTCCACCTTCGGGTCTTTGTAAAACGACGACATCAGGCCTTTCGGCGGCCACTGGCCGGAATAGAACTGGCCGAAGAGTTCGCCGTCGGCGTCGAGGTACTGCGTGGCCCACCCCAGGACGAACATCTGCAGCGGGGTCCGCTGGAGCGGGGTGACGAGCGTCTGGACGTAGGTGGGCCAGTCAGTGGTCGAGATCGTCGCCCGAATCCCGACGTTCGCCAGCTGCGCGGCGACGCCCTGGGCGACCTGGTAGTCCTGGATGTACCGCCCGGTCGGGCTGAAGAAGTTCACCGAAAACCCGTTGGGGAAGCCCGCCTCGGCGAGGAGCGCCTTGGCTTTGACCGGGTTGAACGGCCACCCGCCGGGCTGGATCTTCGTATAGCCGAACAGGAATGGGGTGGTCGGGCTTTCGAGGATCGTCCCGAGGCCGAACAGGATGCTCTGGATGATCGCCTTCTTGTTGACCGCGTAGTTGAGCGCCTGGCGGACCTTCACGTCCTTGAACGGTCCCCACTGATTGTTCATGCCGATGAAGATGTCCCGGTCGCTCGCGCCCTGGACCACCTTGAGGCCTGGATCTTTGCGCAGGGCGGGCACGTCGGGGGCCGGCGGCTCGAAGGCCATCTGGATGTCCCCGGCCCGCAGCATCGTCTCGCGGGTGCCGGCGTTCGGGACGACTCTGAACGTGACCTCGTCGAAGTAGGGTTTCCGGCCCCAGTAGTTGGGGTTCTTGACCACGGTGATGTGATCTCCGTGCACCCACTCTTTGAACCGGTACGGACCGGTGCCGGCGTCCACGGGTCCGAGGGGGATCTTGTCGTTGCCGATCTTCTTCACCGCCGCCGGCGACAGCATGTGGGCCACGCCGGAGCCCAGGCGCAGCGGGAGCGTCGGGCTGGGCTGCTTGAGGTGGAGGACGACCGTGTAGGGATCCGGGGTCTCGATCCGCCTCAGGTCGACATCGGCGAAGTAGTAGCGGTTCGGGTTGCGGACGGCGGGATCGAGCTGGCGCTCGAAGTTGAACTTCACCGCCTCGGCGTTGAAGTCGGTCCCGTCCTGGAACTTGACGTCGCGCCGGAGCTTGAACGTGTACGTGAGCCCGTCCCCGCTCACCGTCCACGAGGTGGCAAGCTGCGGGGTCAGTTTCGTGAACTGGGGCTGCCCGGGCTGCACGCCCGAGCGCTCGTCGTCGGGCCACACCAGCGAGTCGAACATGTAGTCCTGCATGTTCGCGACCGTGGTGGTGGTCTGTCCCTCCGGGTCCAGCGTATCCGCATCGATGCCCACCGCGATCGTGATAGATGTCGGCGCCGCGGCGAGCCCTCCCCCCGGCACCCCGGTCAGCGCAACGCCGGCCGCGCACACCAGGACGACGGCCAGCGGAGGCCTGATCTGCCTGCGTCTCATTATCTTACTCCCCCCCTTTGCGCCGGGACGCTGCAGGCGCAACCTCGCCCGGCGTTTCCAGCGCGCCGGTGTGGTACGCTTTTATGCCGCCCCACCCCTCTCCTCCCCTGGGCTCCAGGGAGGGGGGCCGCCGGATGAAGGGCCGCCGCGTGGACGGCTCCGCGCCTTCCACAAGTAATAGTAGAATAGGGTTGGCCTGCGCGGAGGGGTGCGAGAGCCTGGCTGAATCGGGCGGTCTCGAAAACCGCTATACCCGCAAGGGTATCGGGAGTTCAAATCTCCCCCCCTCCGCCACCGAGTGTTCAGCAAGGGATCGGGATGAGCGCAAGAGCATCGAGGGGGGCACCGGCCATGGCGGGCGACGCGCTGCTGCGTGAGGAAGTACGCTGGCTGCTGCGAGGCGGGAACGCCCACGTCGGGTTCAAGAAGGCCTTCGCGGACCTGCCCGAGGCCCTGCGCGGGAAGAAGCCGCGCGGCCTGCCGTACACTCCCTGGCAGCAGGTCGAGCACATGCGGATCTGCCAGTGGGACATCTTGGACTACATCCGGAACCCCAAGTACGTTTCCCTCAAATGGCCTGAGGACTATTGGCCCGCGCCCTCCCCGCCGGCAGCAGGAGCATGGGACAAGAGCATCCGGGGCTTCCAGGCGGATCTCCGGATCCTCGAGGGGATGGCCGCCGACGCGTCGACCGATCTGCTTGCCAGGGTCCCGGGCGATCCGGAGGGGCCGAGCATTCTGCACGAATTGCTATTGGTGGCCGACCACAACGCCTACCATCTGGGGCAGTTGATCGTGCTGAGGCGCCTCCTGGGGGCCTGGGAGGACTAAGTTAAAACTCAGCAGGCCGCGGGCGTGGGACGCGGCCGC
>DATHLI010000194.1:0-5387 GCA_035488355.1 bacterium
TTGGGTCGCCCCGACGTAGGAGAGCCCGTACATCCCCACCCGGCCGTTCGCCTTCGGAAGGCGCGCCGCCCATTCGACCGTGTCGTAGCCGTCCTCGGCCTCGTGCGCAAACGGATACCAGTCCCCCCCGCTGGTCCAGCGGCCTCGAACGTCCTGGACGACGACCATGTAGCCCCGGCGGGCGTACCAGGAGGGATGGGCGTAGACGGAGTCCTGTCCCTGGGTCTTGTTGTAGGGGGAGCGCATCAGCAGGACGGGAAACGGTCCCGGGCCCTCCGGGACGTACAGATCCGCATTCAGCGAGACCCCGTCGCGCATCCTGACCGGGACATCGTGCGTCACCGACACCGTGCCGTTGCGCGCCACCGTGGTGCCCCCCCTCTGTGGACGTGTTCCCCGGCGCTCCGCCTCCCCGCGGGGCGCCCGCGCCGCTATCCGGCGGCGGCGGCCGCGTCGAGGACCGCGAACGGGTAGCGGCTGATCGAGAACTCCCGGTGTCCCAGCCGCTCCGCCTTCGTCGTCTCGCCCTGCGCGACCGCGAGGATCGCCTCGTAGATGCGGCGCCCCATGGTCTCGAGGGTCTCGGTCCCTTCGAGGATCAGCCCGGCGTTGAGATCGATGTTGTCCTGCATGCGCGAGGCGGTGTGTGAGTTCGTCGCGACCTTGATCACGGGCGCGATCGCCGACCCCGTCGGCGTGCCGCGTCCGGTCGTGAACACGGCCACCTGCGCGCCCCCCGCGACCATCCCCACCATCTGCTCGATATCGTGTCCGGGCGTGTCCATGATCACCAACCCCGGGGCCGCCGGGCGGACGGCGTACTCCACCACCTGCCGGATCGTGCGCGTGCCGCCTTTCTTGGCGGCCCCCAGGGACTTTTCCTCGATCGTCGTGAGGCCCCCCTCGATATTGCCCGGGGCCGGGTTCGCCCCCCGGATGTCCTCGCCGTGCGCGCGGACCACGGCCTCGTAGCGGTGGATGATCGTGTAAATCTCCTCGGCGACCTGGGGGCTGGCCGCGCGCCTGGCCAGCAGATGCTCGGCGCCGATGAGTTCGGTCGTCTCCGCCAGCATCACGGTGCCCCCGGCGTCCACCAGGTGGTCGCTGGCCGCCCCGAGCGCCGGGTTCGCGGTGATCCCCGACAACGCGTCGGACCCGCCGCACTCCGTTCCAAGGACGAGCGCGCCCACCGGCGCGCGCTCCCGGCGGGCGGCGGCCGCCCCGCTCAGCAGCGCCGTGAGGCGCTCGCGCCCCTGCTCCACCGCAGCCCGAAACCCTCCGGCCTCGGTCACAACGACGAGATCGGCCCGCTGGCCTGCCGCGCGGATCCGATCGAGCAGCGCCGACCGCTCCGGCGTGTCGGCGATCAGGAGCGCGCCCGCGACATTGGGATTCGCGGCGAACCCCGCGAGCGTGCGGGCGATCCGCTCCCGGTTCTGCGGGAGGTCCTCGGGGGTCGGCTCGTAATCGTGCCCCACCCAGATCGCCTCCGTGCCCCGGGCGATCGCCCGCGCCACCCCCGACGCCGAGGCCACGAGCGGCAGCACCAGCACGTGGTTGCGCGTCCCCCACCCTCGATCGCGGCGATAGAGGAGAATCTCGTCCATCGGGCTCACATCGTCGGAGCGATCCGGTGGATCGCCATCTCGAAGTCCCCCAGCGCTTCCAGCGCTGTCTCCTCCAGGCACGCTCTGCCGAGCGCCGCGACCACCGCCTCAGCGGCGCCGGCGGACGGGAGTTCATCCAGCATCACGTCGACGTCCCCGGCAAACGGCCGCGCGTGTGGCGCAATCCCGACGTGCACCACGGGCGCCACCGGGCAGCCGGCGGGCAGCCCCTCCACGAGCGGCGAGAGAATGATGTGAGCCCCCGCCGCCGCGAGCCCCGTCTTCTGGGCGATGCGGGACCGGGGAGCCTCCATGAAGAAGGCGCCGCGCCCGGCCGGGGGCATCGCGTACGGGAGCGCCGTCGCATCGCGGGGGACGACGCCGGCGCTTCCGCGCGCGGACTGCTGCCACCGCGGGTCCGGGCCGTCTCGGCCGGCGGACACCGCCTGCATCACCGTGGCCCCCGCCCTGAGGAGCCGGTCGATCACCTCGGAAAACACGCGGGCCTGCGCCGGCGGGATCCCGAGCCACGCCGCCTCGATCCCCACCCGCAGATCCGCCCAGGTGAGCGTGACCTCGAGATCAGATGCCGCCCCGTTCCGCAGCCGCTCCAGAGCCTGGCGCCCGGCGGCGATCGCCGCGATCGTCCCGCCCGACTGCTGGATCCCGACGAACTCCGCGCGCTGCCCGCGCCCGGCGATCGACCGGTGCAGCGCCGCCCCCTGGACCGTCTCGCACCCGAGGCTCACCACGAGCGTCCCGGCGACGTTGGGATGGGTGCCGAGGCCGGCGAGCACCTGCTCGGTGAGGTGCGCGTCTCCGCCCAGTTGGGCGCAGCCGTGCTGGTGCTCGATCGCCACGGCGCCCGGGGCGCCCTCGGCGGCCGTCCGCGCCGCCTGGGCCGCGCAGACCACCGATGGAATGACGAGGAAGTGGCGCCGGATGCCCAGGGCGCCGCTCGGGCGCTTCCACCCTTGGAAGGTCGGGGGGGCTTCGATTGGCCTCATCGCGCCCGGTCGCTCCGCACGTTATGGACGTGGACGTGCTGGCCCGGCCGGATCTCCGCGGTGGCCACGCCGATCACTTCGCCGTATTTGATCACCGGGGCGCCGGCCGCCACGGCGGCCACCGCGATCTTGTGCCCGAACGGGATCAGGGTCTCCGCCACCACGCGCACGGTCTCGCCGCCCCGGCGGACCTCGACCGGGGTGCCCGGCTGGAGCGGGGTCAGCGCGATGGCCGCCGTGTCTCGGGCGTCCAGCAGGAGCACGGCGGGGCGGGCGGCGGACACGGCCCCGTTACCAGCCGATCGCGTAACCGTTCCGCCGGGGATCGGCGGCGCCGGCGAGCCAGCCGGTCAGCGGATCCGCGAGGATCCCCTGAACCCCGCCCACCCGCATGGACCACGGCCCCAGCAGGTCGATCTCGTACCCGCGGCCGGCGAGCGCGCTCCGTGTCGACTCGGGAACCCGCGACTCCATCCGCATCACCTGCGCGGGCAGCGGATCGCCCACGTCGTCCACCCACCGGAACCGGGGCGCCGCGATCGCGTCCTGGAGATTGAGCCCGAAGTCGAGCAGGTGCACGAGGACCTGCACGGTCGTGACGAGGATACCGTAGGACCCGGGCGTCCCGATCGTTCCCGCAAACCGCCCGTCCCTGTGGAGGTGGAGCGGCGCGATCGGCCACTCGTGGATCTTGCCGGGGGCGACGACGTTGGCGTGCCCGGGGGTCATCGAAAACCAGTGCATGGCGTTGTTCAGGCAGACCCCGGTCCCGGGGACGACGACGCCGCTGCCGAATCCGTGCCCCAGACTGTGGGTGATGTTGACCGCCAGCCCGCTCGCGTCGGCGGCCGCAAGGTGCGTGGTCGATGCCATCCCTCCGCCGCCCTCGGTCCCCCCCTCCCCGAATCCGCCGCCGGGCGCGCCGGCCATCTGGGATGCGTGGAGGCGCCGGTCGACTTCCGCCCGCAGTTCTTCTGTGTGATCGGGCGAGAGCAGCCGGGCCACCGGCACATCGACGAACGCCGGGTCCCCAACGTAGCGGTCGGTGTCCAATCGCGCCGCCCGCGACGCTTCCGCGACCATGGCCAGATGACCTGGGCTGAGATGACCCGCGTCTCTGACGTCAAGCGTCTCCAGGATGTTGAGCGTCTCGAGGACCTGAACGGCGCTGGTCGGCGGCGGCGGCGCGTAGACCGTGACTCCCCGGTAGGTGGTGTGGATGGGGGAGGTCCACCGGAGCGTCTCCGGATATGCGCGCAGGTCCGCCTCCGTGAGCAACCCGCCGCGGTCCTGCATCAACCGGTCGATCGCCCGGCCCAGGGATCCGCCGTACAGGTAGCCGATCCCTTCCGCGGCGATCCGCCGGAATGTCCTGGCCAGATCGGGCTGCGCGAGCAGCGACCCGACGGCCGGGATGTGGCCATCGTGGAAGTAGGTGACGGTCCCTTCCGGCGTCAGCCTGCTCCCGCTCTCGGAGAACATCTGGTCGTCGAATGGCGTGAAGGGGATCCCGCGCTCCGCCAGTTCGATCGCGGGCTCCAGCACGTGCGAGAGGGACAGCTTTCCATAGTCGCTCAGCACTCGAGCCCAGCCCGCAAGGTTTCCCGGAACGGCCGGGGTCTGAGGCCCCGCGTCGGGGTGCCCGCCCGTAAATCGGTCGGGGGTCGCGCCGGAGGGGGCGCGGCCGAGGAAGACCAGCGCCCGCGGCGTCCCGCCCGGCGGCGTCAGCACCAGCGTGCCGCATCCCGCGAGTCCCGACATGTATGGCTCCGCCACGCCGATCGCGGCGGCCGCCGCCACGACGGCATCGACCGCGTTGCCCCCCTGCGCCAGCATGCGCACACCCGCGAGGGTTGCCAGGGGGTTGGCCGTGGCGACCATTCCCCGCCGGCCGTAGACGACCGGACGAAGCCCAAACTTTGTGGCAGACGTCTCGTGCGGCACCGCCATCCCCCCTTACGCCGGCCCACCGGATGGACCCGGAGGCCTCACCCGTGACGCGGCCACACAAAGCGGGAGGGGATGGCCGTTGCTGGCCATCCCCGTCCCGTCACGTTACCTGACGCGGTCTACCGTTAGCGGACCAATCGGACGTTGGCGGCCTGCGGACCCTTCCGCCCGGCCGTCTCCTCGTACTCCACCTTGTCGCCCTCGTTCAGGGTCTTGTAGCCATCGCCCTGGATCGCGCTGTAGTGCACGAACAGATCCTTCGTGCCCTCCTCGGGGGTAATGAACCCGTAACCCTTCTCAGAGCTAAACCACTTGACTGTGCCTACTGCCATACCTTCCCACTCCTTTACCGTGCATGCTACCAACCGACTTTTCAGCCTGCTGATGCGGATTATAGTATGCCACACGGAAAACACAAAATTCAAGTCGTGGCCGGGACGGCGCCGGCGTCCGCCGTGTACCGGCCGGCAAACGCAGCCAGCGCGCGCTGAAACGCCAGGAGCGGCGCGCGGACCACCCCCGCCCCGATCTGTCCCTTTCCGGCGTGGCGGTGCGCGATGCCCGTGTTGATGATCGGCGTGAGCCCCAGCTTGACGACGGAGCGCAGATCGATCCCTGTCGGCGCGCCGGCGAAGTCGAGCGCCGGGATCTTGAAGTGGACGCTCTGCCCCAGGGTGATCTCCGCCATGGACTGCGTCACGGCCAGGGCCTCGCGCAGGGAGGGCAGCCCCACGAAGCCGACGACGGCCGGCGCGGCCGCCATCGCCATTCCCCCCACCCCCACCGTCTCCACGATGGCGCTGTCGCCCATGTCCGGGTTGGC
>DATHLI010000195.1:0-4425 GCA_035488355.1 bacterium
CTACCGGTACTAATCGGTCGAGGGCTTGAAGGTAACGCCTTAGGGGTAGCTGTATGGAGCTTGCACCGTGGCTCGGAGTCGCAGGCTAAGGCTCCCATTTGCCAGGGGAGCCGGGATCCGAACGCACGAGCCATGGCTGTATTGTACGGGGCCGCTTTGGCCCCATTGGCTAAGTTCCTCGGTGGCGATGCCGGAGGGGTCACACCCGTTCCCATTCCGAACACGGTAGTTAAGCCCTTCAGGGCCGATGGTACTGCGCGGGCAACTGCGCGGGAGAGTAGGTCGCCGCCGGGGGTAATATGGGCAGGGGGAGAGCGCACGCTCTCCCCCGCCATTTCTTTCAGGGGGGAATCGTTCACATGATGATCAGGCCGCCGCTGGAGTCTCTGCTCGACAAGATCGAGAACAAGTACGCGCTCGTGGTCAGTGTGGCCAAGCGGGCGCGGGTCCTCAAGGAAGGTCAGCTGCCGATGGTCGACGTGGCCAGCAACAACCCGGTGACCGTCGCGCTCGAGGAGATCGCCGCGGGGAAGATCCGGATCGACAAGTCCAAGGACCAGCTCAAGGACCAGCCCAAGGAATAGCGGGTCCCGCTCGGAGCCGGAGCGCGCCTGGCCGGCCTGCCGGCGAGCGGAGCTAGACTGGCCGGACGCCTAACGGAGCAGTTTTTCGAGCGGCGTGTACGGGAGCTCGAGCGCGGCGGCGACGGCGGGGTGGGTCAGGTACCCGTCCGCCGTATTCACGCCGTGGGCCAGCGCGGGGTCATCGAGCGCGGCCCGCTTCCACCCCTTCCCCGCGATTTCCAGCGCATACCGGATCGTCACATTGGTCAGGGCGTAGGTCGACGTCCGCGGAAGGGCGCCGGGCATGTTCGTCACGCCGTAGTGCACAACGTCGTGCTTGACGATGACCGGGTGAGTGTGCGTGGTGGGCTCGGTGGTCTCGATGCAGCCTCCCTGGTCGACGGCGACGTCCACGATGACGGATCCCGGCTTCATGGTCCGAACCATCGCCTCGGTGACGAGCCGCGGGGCCCGCGCTCCGGCAATGAGCACGGCGCCGATGAGCAGGTCGGAGTAGGCGACGGACTGCTCGAGCGTGACGGGGTTGCTCATTACCGCCATCGCCCGGCCGTGGAGGACGTCGTCGAGGTAGGCCATGCGCCGGGGGTTGCGCTCCAGCACCGTCACCTGCGCGCCCATGCCTGTGGCCACCTTCGCGGCGTGGGTGCCCACGACCCCGCCGCCGAGGATGACGACGTTGGCGGGGGCCACCCCCGTGACTCCTCCGAGCAGCGTTCCTTTGCCGCCGGCGGTCTTCTTGAGATAGAATGCTCCCTCCTGGATCGCCATCCGGCCCGCGACCTCGCTCATCGGGGTCAGGAGGGGGAGCTCGCCGTCGGGGAGCTGGACGGTCTCGTAAGCGATCGTCACGGTCTTGGCCTTCAGGAGTATCCGCGTCAACTCAGGAGCCGCTGCGAGGTGCACGTAGGTGAAGAGGATTTGGCCGGAGCGGAGGTATTCGTACTCCTGCGGCATTGGTTCTTTGACCTTCATAACCATTGCCGCGCCCCAGGCCTCCGCCGCCGAGCGCGCGATCCGGGCGCCGCGCCTCTCGAAGTCCCGGTCGGAGATCCCGCTCCCCTCGCCGGCCCCGGACTCGATGACGACGGTGTGGCCGGCGTCGACAAGTTCGTGGACGCCGGCCGGCGCGATCCCAACCCGCCCTTCCTGATCTTTGATCTCCTTTGGGACACCGATCAGCAACGCGAGTGCGCTCCTTCCGTACGCGGGGCAGGCTCGTTTCTCACCGGTCCGCTTCATCTTCCTCAATTCTGCTTGATCTTCCTCTGCAAGATCGTCGGGGCGCGCGGATGCGCATGTTCCGGCACCATTTCGATTTTTCTCCACAGGATATCCCCATCAGGAGATCCACGATGCATCGCGATCCGCGCTGAACGGCGCTCGCGTACGCGCAGGCAATCAAACGACAGTTCCGGATTGTGCGCGCGACGGGAGATGTGTTAATGTCTAACGCGTCAGCGAGCGCCGCACCAGGATGAGAGTGAGGTAGCTCTTCGGAGCCAACCCGGCTTAACCTCGTGTGTGGCGCTTGCTGATTTTGGCGCCGTTTCGGAGTTCGCGCCCTCCCGCGGGTCCCTCTGGCCGCGCCTGCCTCGCTCGCAGACACGTCCCGGTGCTGCCTGTTATAATGGTCACGCGTGGCGGCGTAGCTCAGGTGGTCAGAGCACGCGGTTCATACCCGCGGAGTCGGGGGTTCGAAGCCCTCCGCCGCCACCATTTCTGTGATGTCGGCGCCTGCGGGCATTGAGACGCGACGTGCCTGCGGCGCGAGCTACGATGTGCACTCGGGCGTGAGCCAGGACAGACCTCGAGACGCTGAACTGCCGCTGGTCGAGCGGGTCCGCGATACGCTGCGCCGCCACCGGATGCTGAGCGGCGGGGAGATCGTTGTTGTCGCGGTCTCCGGCGGGCCGGACTCGACGGCGCTCGCGCACGCGCTGGCATCCCTCCGCGGCGACCTCTCCCTGACCGTTGACCTCGCGCACCTCAACCATGGACTCCGGCCGGATGCCGCCGAGGACGCCGCGTTCGTCGGAGCGATGAGCCGCGCGCTCGGGCTGGGCTTCCACGAGGGGACGGCCGATCCGCGCGCGCTCGCCGGCCGTGAGGGTCTCTCGCTGGAAGACGCCGGCCGCCGGCTGCGGTACGAGTTCCTGATCCGTGTGGCGCGGGAGATCGGCGCGGGCGTGGTGGCCACCGGTCACACGCTGGACGATCAGGCCGAGACGGTGCTGATGCGGTTGCTGCGGGGCAGCGGTCTCGAAGGCCTCGGGGGGATCCCGCCGGTGCGCGCCGGCGGTGGCGTGCGGATCATCCGGCCGCTCATCGAGGCAGGGCGGGCCGAGGTCCTGGCATATCTTGGGGCGATCGGGACCGGATGGCGCGAGGACGAGACGAACCGTGACGTCGCGATACTCCGAAATCGGGTCCGGCTGGTCCTCTTGCCCGCCCTCGAAGGGTATAACCCTGATATACGGCACGCGCTGGCGCAGTTGGCCGGCCTGCTGCGGGACGAAGCGGAGGCGCTGAAGCTCCTCGCGGCCCCAAAGGTCGCGGAGGCGTTGTCCGCCCGCCCGGGCGCCGTCACCGTCGCGCTCGAACCGTTCGCCCGCATGCCGGTGGCCCTGCAGCGGCGCACGCTGCGGGCGGCGGTGCAGCAGGTGCGCGGGAATTTGGGCGCCGTCCGATTCGTCCACATTGAAGGAGCGCGCCGGCTGGCGCTCGAGGGGCAAGTCGGATCCTGGCTGGCGCTGCCGGGAGGCGTCCGGATCCTGCGTCTTCCTGAGGGCGCGGAGGTCACGATGGCCGCCGCGGTTCCGGGGGGACCCGGGAAACCGGGGGAATATCGGGTGCACGTGCCGGGAAGGGTCGTGGCCGTCGAGTTCGGCGTGCAGCTGACGGTGGAGGAGGCCGTCGAGGACCGTCTGGGGGCGTGGGCGCGGGGCGAGAACGCCCCAAGGAACGAAGTCGCGCTCGACGCCGCTTCCATAGGAGGGGAACTGGTCCTGCGCGGGCCTCGGCCCGGCGACCGGTTCGCCCCGGCGGGAATGGGTGGACGCACGAAGGCCGTCGCGGATTATCTGAGCGATGAGAAGGTCCCGCGGCATCGCCGGGCGTTCGTGCCGATCCTGACAACGAGTGAGGGAGAAGTTCTGTGGATCGTAGGGATGCGGGCCTCGGAGGTCGCGCGGATCACCGATTCCACCACGCGCGCGGTGCGCGTCGTGGCTCGTCTGCTCCGAGCGTGAGATGTTTGTGCTATAATTTTCTGGGTAAGTTTAGTGTACCGACCGCGCAGGGTCGTTTTGCGCCCTTTTCGCGGTCCGGCGATGAGGAGTCGCCAGGGGGATCGGCGCGTGTTTAGCAAGTACATACGGAACCTAGTCGTCTGGGCGTTCATCCTGGTGGTGGTACTGTACCTGGTGCTGCCGCTGTACCAGAACCGAGGGCCGTCCAGCGAGGAGATCCCCTACAGCGCCTTCGTGTCGGAAGCGCAGCAGGGGCAGATCGATCAGGTCAAGATCGGCGACGAGGCCGTGACCGGCTCGAAGAAGGACGGCCGGCCGTTCCGGACGTACGTGCCCAAGGGCGACACCTCGTACATCCAGCTGCTCAGGGACAAAGGCGTCAAGATCAGCGTTGAACCGCCGTCGCGCTCATCGCTGTGGCCCAATCTCCTGTCGACGATGCTCCCCTTCCTGGTGCTCGTCGGCCTGTGGATGCTGATGCTCCGGCAGGCGCAGTCGGGATCCAACCAGGCGATGTCCTTCGGAAAGAGCCGGGCGAGACTGCACACCGAAGCCAAAACCCGCGTGACCTTCGACGACGTCGCGGGGGTCGA
>DATHLI010000196.1:0-3997 GCA_035488355.1 bacterium
GACCAGGAGGGCGGCCCGGTGGTGCGGCTCCGCGGGACGCACTTTCCCAGCGCCATGGCCTTCGGCGCGGCGGGCAGCGACGATCTCGTCGCGGCCGCCGCGGAGGCCACGGCCCGCGAGCTGCGCGCCGTGGGGATCCACGTCAACTTCGCCCCCGACCTCGATGTGAACAGCAACCCCGCGAACCCGGTGATCGGCGTGCGCTCCTACGGCGAGGACCCGGCGCTCGTCGCGCGGTTGGGAACCCGCGCCGTCACGGCGATGCAGGCCGGCGGCGTGCTGGCGACCGCCAAGCACTTCCCCGGCCACGGGG
Organism: bacterium; assembly: GCA_035488355.1. Classification (GTDB taxonomy): domain Bacteria; phylum Sysuimicrobiota; class Sysuimicrobiia; order Sysuimicrobiales; family Segetimicrobiaceae; genus Segetimicrobium. The sequence goes on from DATHLI010000196.1 coordinate 314, forward strand.
ACACGGCGCAGGACTCGCACCTGGCGCTTCCCACGGTCGGCCACCCGCGGGACCGCCTCGAGGCGATCGAGTTCCCCCCGTTTCGCGAGGCGATTCGCGCCGGGGTCGCCGCGGTGATGACCGCGCACGTCGTGTACCCCGCGCTCGACCCCGATCATCCCGCGACGCTGTCGCCGGCCATTATCGGCATGCTCCGGACCGAGATGGGATTTGGGGGCCTCGTGGTCAGCGATTCCATGCGGATGCGGGCCATCGCCGACCTCCTGGGTCCCGGCGAGGCCGCCGTGCAGGCCGTGCTGGCGGGGGTGGACCTGGTCCTGGCCCTCGGCCCCGCGGAGGTCCAGTGGGAGGCGCTCCGGGCGGTGCGCGCGGCGGCCGCCGGCGGGCGCATCCCCGAGGCGCGGATCCGCGAGGCCGCCGACCGCGTCGTTGCGGCAAAGCGCCGCCTCGGGCTCTTCGACAACGCGTTTGTGCAGGAGAACGCCGTTCCCCGGCGCGTGGGCCTGCCGGAGCACACGGCGCTGGCCGGCCGCGTCGCGGCCGCGGCCGCGACGCTCGTCCGCGGGCAGCGGGGGATGCCGCCGCTGCCGCCCGGGTCGATCCAGGTCGCGGCCGGACTCGCGCCCCAGGAGACCACGGAGCGGCTGGCGCAGGCGCTCCGCGCGAAGGGGCGGACCGCGATGACGGTTGGACTGGACCGCGGCGGTGACCGCGGTGCTGCGCCGGATCGGACGGCGCCCATCGTCCTCCCCCTCGCGGATTCGGCTCCGGGCGGCCCGGTGACGCGCGAGCGGATCCTGGCCGTGACGGCCGCCGCGCTCAAGCGCGGGCCGGTGGTTGTGGTCGCCACCGCGGCCCCCTACGCGCTCGCGCACGTTCCCCAGGAGTGCGCCGCCCTCGCCGTCTACGGAGCCGATCCGTCCACGCTCCAGGCCGCGGCCGCCGTTCTTACCGGCGCAGTCCGCCCCGGAGGACGGCTTCCGGTCACCATCGCCTCTCCCACCGCTCCGGAAGTCTAAGATCCGCCCGTAAAGTGCATAAAAACATCGGGCCATCCGGCCGGCCGGCCGGAGCGCCGGGGGGAGTTGCGCTCTGTCAACGGACGGGTATGGGCCTCTTTAGTGGTAAACAGGAAACGAAGCCGGAGTTCGCCCCAGGCGAGACCCTGACACGCCGCGTTCTGGCGCTTCTCGACGACGGCGCCAAGGGGGAGGAGGAAGTCACCGCCTCGGCCCTGGCCTCGGAGCTCGCCCTCCCCGTGGGCGACGTCGAGGCCGAGCTCAAGACGCTGGTGCGGTTCGGGAACCTGGTCCGCCGGACCGGGAAGAACGGCGAGGCCCACTACAGCGCGACGCCCCGGCGAAAATTGCTCGGCGACCTGCTGGTGGAATCGCGGCATCTGACCGCCGAGCAGCTCAAAGAGGCCCTGGGCGAGCAGCACCGCACGGGGGAGCGGCTCGGCGTCATCCTGGTGGACCGGGGGTACGTCACCAAGCAGATCATCGGCAAGATGCTCGAGATGCAGCGCGGCATTCCCTATGTCAACCTGAGCGCCTACCCCATCGACGAGATCCTGGTGCGCAGCCTCCCGGAGCGGGTGATCATGGAGCACAAGATCGTGCCCCTGGCGCGCTCCGGCGATGAGATCCACCTCGCCATGCTGGATCCCAGCGATATCATGGCCGTCGACACCGTGGGCCGGTTCCTGCACGGCAAGGTCCGGCCGTTCCTCACCACCGAGAGCGACTTCTCGTGGGTGGTGAACAAATTCTTCGACGTCGGGCGCAAGGTCGGCGAGAGCCTGACCGAGGCCGGTCCGAACCGCGAGGACTCGGAGGCGGCCAACCAGGGGAGCGCGGTGGGGGTGGTCGAGGCCTTCGACGACTCCCCCGTGGTCCGCGTCCTCAACACGATCGTCCATGATGCCGTCCGCATCGGCGCCACCGACATCCACATCGAGCCGGAGGCGGACGAGACCCCTGTGCGGTTCCGCATCGACGGCCTGCTCGCGGACAAAACGGTCCTCCCCCGGACGGTGTCCGACGGCGTGGCCTCCCGGTTGAAGGTCCTCGCGGGCATGGACATCGCCGAGCGCATCCGCCCGCAGGACGGACGGATCCTCTTCAGCGTCGAGGGGCGGGAGTACGACCTGCGGATCGCCACGCTGGGAACGGTGTTCGGCGAGCGGGTGGCGATCCGGCTGCTCAACAACCGTCAGGTGCAGGTGGGTCTGGAGCGGCTGGGGCTGTTCGCCGATCAGCAGGCCACCCTCGAGCGGCTCCTGCGCCACCAGCACGGCATGATCCTCGTCACGGGCCCCACCGGGAGCGGCAAGACCACCACCCTGTACGCGTCGCTCAGCCATATCAACGAGCGGGTCCGGAACATCATGACGATCGAAGACCCGGTCGAGTACCGCCTCCCGGGCATCACGCAGATCCCCGTGCGGGAGAAATCCGGCATCACCTTCGGCATCGGCCTGCGCGCGATCCTCCGGCACGATCCCGACGTGGTGATGGTCGGGGAGGTCCGCGACTCCGAGACCGCCTCGATCGCCATCCACGCGGCCCTCACCGGCCACCTGGTGCTCACCACGCTGCACACCAACAACGCGACCGGCGCGATCGTCCGCCTGGTGGACATGGGGATCGAACCGTACCTGCTGACGTCCTCGGTGCTCGCGGTGGTCGGGCAGCGGCTCGTCCGGCTGCTCTGCAAAGCCTGCAAGGGGCAGCGCCCCGCCCTCGCGGCGGATCTCGAGCTGCTGGGTCTCCCTCCCGGAACCGACCTCATGCTGCCGATGGCGGGCGGCTGCGCCGAGTGCGGCAACCTCGGCTACCGGGGGCGCATCGGCGTCTTCGAGATCATGACGATGGACGAGGCCGTCCGCGAGCAGGTCCTCCAGCGCCAGCCCGCCACCGTCCTGCTCGCGACCGCGCGCAGGGGCGGGATGAAGACGCTGCGGGAGGCTCTCGCCGAGAAGGTGCGGGAGGGCGTCACCACGGTCGAGGAGTTCCAGCGCCTCACCTCGGCTGAAGCGGCGTAGCCGTGCCCACCTCCGAGCGCGTCGGTCACGACATGCACGGCGCCCCGGTTTCGGGACGGATCGAGGCCGCGCACGAAAGCGCCCGGGAGCACCCGCGCCACGAGGGCGCGGCCCCCGGGGCCCGGAAGGGGCCTTCGGCGAAGGCCGGGGCCGGCAAACGGGTTGTCGGGCCGGCGGATGTAGTGACGCTGACGTACGATCTGTCGATGCTGCTGGGCGCCGGTATCCCGCTCATGCAGGCGCTCGACGCCCTCGAGGAGCAGGCGCCGGTGGGGCGGCTGCGCGAGGTCGTGCGCGGGGCGGCCCGGGAGATCTCGGAGGGCCGCAAGTTTTCCGAGGCCCTGGCGCGCCATCCGGACCTTTTTTCCCCGGCGTACCGCGGGATCGTCAGCAACGGCGAATTGACCGGGCGCCTCGACCAGGCCCTCGACCGGCTCGCGTCGTTCCTCCAGCGCGACCTCGACGTGCGGCAGAAGATCCGCGACATGCTGATCTATCCGGGGCTCGTCCTGGTCATGGCGGGGGTCGTGCTCACGATCTTCCTGATGTTCATCATTCCGGCCTTCGACCGCATCTACCGGACCGCGGGGGCGTCCCTGCCGCTGCTCACGCGGATCCTGGTGGCGTGGAGCCGGGCG
>DATHLI010000197.1:0-6656 GCA_035488355.1 bacterium
GAGAAATGGGTGCCGGACGGGTACGCCTGCGTCCGCGTCGACTCGCGCGGCGCGGGCCGCTCCCCCGGATTCCTGGACCCGTTCTCCCCGCGCGAGACCCGCGACTTCTACCTGTGCATCGAGTGGGCCGGCGGGCAGGCGTGGAGCAACGGCAACGTCGGCCTGCTCGGGATTTCCTATTATGCCATCAACCAGTGGCACGTCGCCTCACTGCGGCCCCCGCATCTGGCCGCGATCTGCCCGTGGGAGGGGGCGGCGGATTGGTATCGGGACATGTCGCGCCACGGCGGGATCGTGTGCGTCTTCTGGGACAACTGGATGAAGAAGCAGGTGATCACGGTGCAGCACGGCCTCGGCGACCGCGGCCCGGTGAACCCCGCGACCGGGCAGCCGGTGGCGGGACCCGAGACGCTGTCCGACGCGGAACTGGCGGCGAACCGCGCCGACCTTCGGCGGGCGATCTTGTCGCATCCCCTCGACGGGGAGTATCACCGCGAGCGATCGCCCGTCTGGTCCCGCATCACGGTCCCGCTGCTGTCCGCGGCGAACTGGGGCGGACAGGGCCTGCACCCCCGGGGGAACTTCGAAGGCTTCATGCGGGCGGCGTCCCCCGAGAAATGGCTCGAGGTCCACGGGCTCGAGCACTGGACCGAGTTCTACACGGACTACGGACTGGGGCTGCAGAAACGCTTCTTCGACCACTACCTGAAGGGGGCCGACAACGGGTGGGAGCGCCATCCGCGGGTGCTCTTACAGATCCGGCACGTCGACCGGTTCGTTCCGCGCGCCGAGGAGGCCTGGCCGGTCCCGCGCACGCGGTGGACGCGGTTCTACCTGGACGCGCCCGCGAGAACGCTGGCTCCGCAGCCGGCCGCCCGCGCGGGGGCGGTCGAGTTTGACGCGCTGGGCGATGGGGTCACCCTCTCGACGCCGCCTCTGGCGGAGGACACCGAGATCACCGGTCCCGCGGCGGCGAAGCTGTTTGTCTCGTCGAGCACCGCCGACGCCGATCTCTTCACGGTGCTCCGCGTGTTCGACCCCGGCGGCCGCGAAGTCGACTTTCAGGGCGCCCTCGACCCCCACACCCCGATCGGCCAGGGTTGGCTTCGCGCCTCTCACCGGCGGCTCGACCCCCAGCTCTCCGCCGAGTGGCGCCCGTACCACAGCCACGATCAGGCCCAGCCGCTCGCGCCGGGCGTCATCTACGAACTCGACGTCGAGATCTGGCCGACGAGTCTGGTGGTGCCGGCCGGGCATCGCATCGTCCTGACGATCCTGGGCAAAGACTTCGAACGATCGGAGCCCGGCCTGCGGATGAGCACGTTCGCGAATCCGATGCGGGGCGCCGGGCCGTTCCTCCACACCGATACTGAGGACCGTCCCCCGGCCGTCTTTGCGGGGCGAACCACGATCCACACGGGCGGCGCCCGCGCGTCGTACCTGCTCCTGCCGGTGATCCCCGCCTAGGGTGCTGGCGGTGCGCGCCTTACCTGCTCTTCCCCGGCCGCCTCCCAACAGGGGTCGCGGTCGAGAAGGCCTTCACGATCATTTCACACGCCGCTTTGGCAATGGTGCTCAGCCTGTGCACTTCCGCTTTGAGCTTAGAGTTCTCTTCGGTCAACGCGATGAGCCGGGCCTCCAGATCCTTGGGACGAATTCCCGCCGTCTCCACTTCATACTCCCCGCCCGGCAGAGACTCGCTCAGCATTCTTCCTCTCATACGTCCTCCTCCCCCCTTTTTGGCCATTCGAGCGCCCCATGACTTTGAGCCGTTCACCGCGGCGTCCTGCGTGGGGGGACGCACAGTTCCAAATGGTTTGTTCGCCATGTTTATGCTGCCTGGATGCCCTGCCTCACCTTTGTTTATCAGATGACTACCGTTCAACGTACAATCGAATGAGATGACGGGTCAATCAGCAACAAGTTTTCGGGTAACTCATGTACGTATCTTTGGCCAGGCGTTCGAGTTCCGCCCTGCAGCGTCCGGATACACCGAACGTGCATTCGGCATTACCGGAGATTCCTCCTCCTTCTCTAGGGCCCATAGGGCACCCCTTGACGGCCTCGCGCAAATAAATGTCTGGGGGTCGTCCTCCAACGAAGGGGTTCCGAGTAGTTTGGCTAGATCGTCGCGCGGATTGTCTCGTCTCTCGTGCGGGCGTGCGCTGCGGGGATCAACCAGCGTGGCAGAGGAAGCCTTGAGCGCGTGGGAAGTTAGGTATGCCGGCCTCCGGCAAAGCCATCCCGGGGACCGTCCAACGCCGCATTCCCGCCGGCTTTCGCATTGCCATCGATCGTTTGCGGGACGATCTGGAACAGCTCATCAAAGGTCGCGCCAAACGTGTTGAGCAGGCGCTCACGCAATTCGGGCCTGGGCCGTTTCCGGCCGGCGAGCAGGTCGGAGAGATGGCCGCGGCTGATTCCCGCGCGCGCGGCCAGTTCGGACTTGGTCCAGTTCAGGCGCGCGAGACGCGTTTCAACGGCGGCCCGCCTGAGCACCACGCGGACGGAATTCACGTCGTGCGCGCCGCCCTGACGCGATGCCAAAAACGAAACACGGCCGGCGTGCCGCGGAAGAAGCAGATGAAAGAGGTTTCGTCCGAGCATATGGACCTCACAGCGCCGCGACGTCCTGCTTCCTAGTATAGTCGACATTATCACCCCTTCAAATCGAAGTCAACTCTCCGTCAACTCCCAGGATGCTTCTGTCAACTTTCCGGGCATGGCCCCAACGGACCCTGCTCCCGTGAGCCCACCGTCAGTGACACCCCGAGGCGTCCCCCGGAAATCCCGCGGCGCCGCGCGTCTAAAACGTTCGACATCTGCGCACATACAGCAATGGAACACGATCCGATTCGGAGCGCAGAGACAAGGGGTGCGCGGATGGTGAAGACGATTGCGGTCCTGGCGGCGACTTGGCTGATTCTGTTGTCCGCGGTCTCGCAGGCGAACGCATCTCGACATTGGCAGACGCCGGCGGTCGAGCGGAGCACGGGCGGCGCCTCCACACACCTCGTGGCGGATGGCGACGTCAACGGGGCCGGCGGCTAACGAGTCCGGACACAGCTCGGTCCGGCAAGCCGGCCACGGTTAGAGGAGTTTTGCCCCCAGGCTCGTAAGGTATCACACGGGTTGTTTACTGCAGCTGCTTTGGGGGGACCCCGTGGCGTCTTTGGGTAAACTTATTCGGGCCAGGCGGAAAGAACTCGGCCTGACGCAGCAACAGCTGGGCGGCAGGGAGATCACCAAAGGCTTCATCAGCCTGATCGAGAGCGATCGAGGCCATCCGTCGGTCGAGACCCTGGTCCTGCTCGCGGAACGTCTGCAAAAGCCCGTGAGCTACTTCCTCGAACGGGGCAACCCCTTGAGCCTGAAAGCCGCGCAGGCGACGCTGTCCGTTGGGTGGGTGGCGATCAAGCAGGGCAACTATACGGAGGCGGCCGAATCCTTTCAAGAAGCGCTCACCCTCGCCAGGAAGCACCGCGACCAGAATGTCGAAGCGGAGTGTCATATCGGTCTGGCCTTCGCCTTGGCCAGCCTCCGGCAATTGGACCTCGCGCGAGAGCACGTCGAGCGCGGCAGGCATCTGGCCGACGCCGCCAGGGCTGAGCAGCATCTCGTGCGCGCGAGCCACGTGCTCGGTGTCATCGCGTATTACGAGCGCAACTTCCGCGAAGCCCGTCACCATTTCCTCGAAGGGGTCCGCCGCTTCCAGGAGATCGACCATCCCGATAAGGGGCTGGGAGGAATATTGCTCTACAACCTCGGCAACACGTACATGGAGCTCGGTGACCACGCGGAGGCGGCCCGCTGGTACCAGCAGGCCCTGACATCGCTCGAACCGACCGGGGATCTCCACAGGCTCGGTCTGGTGTATCTCCAACTCGGCGTGACCGACCGGGAGCGGGGCGATTATGATACCGCCCTCTCCAACCTCACGCGGGCGGAGAACCTCTTCGGGGTCCTGCAGGCCACCCGCCTCTCAGGCTGGGCCCATACGAGCATCGGCATCACCTTGCTGGCGCGTGGAGAAGTCGACGAAGCGATTACCCACCTCGAGGAGAGCCTGCGCGTCGGGGAACGGACCGGCGACGATGCAGGCCGCGAACGGTCACTCACCGAGCTGGCCCGCGCGCTCACCGCCAAGCGCGCATTCCCCGACGCGGAAAAGGCTCTGGCGGAAGCCGAGAGATTGGCCAAGAAATTCCAGGATGTCACAGAGACCGCCCGCATCCATCTGGCCAGGGCGCGTCTGCGGTCGGCGATGGGCCAGGTCGCGGAGGCGGTGCGCTGGTATAAGCTGGCGATCACCGCGTTCGAGTCTCTTGGGATGCCTGCTGATGTCGGACAAGCCTGTAATGCGCTCGGCGAGTTGCTGCTGCAGCACAGGCGGCCCTCGGCGGCAGCCCCGTACCTCGCTCGGGCGCTCCAGGAACTGAAGGCGAGCCAAACTCCCTAGGTCCCCCGGACCCCCTCCCCCCGGAAACCAGAGGCCGCATCGAACATACATTTGATCGAAGGAGTCCGTAAGAACGCCTCAGAAGTGGTCAGACCATAAGATACCCTGATTGCTGAGCCAAACCGCGCTACGAAGGAGCATGGAGGGGGGCTCCCCGTAGATGCCAATCCTGCCCGTCAAGACAACCAAGCTGTACTCGCTCATCGTGGACCAGCTCAAACAGCTGATCCAAAGGGGCGAATACCACCCCGGTGACCGCCTGCCCCCTGAGCGCGAACTGGCGCAGCGGCTCCACGTCAGCCGCGCTCCGGTGCGGGAAGCCCTGGTGGCCCTTGAACTCCTCGACGTCGTCGAAGCGCGGGTCGGAGAAGGCTGGTTCGTCAAGCGCCCGCCGGAGACGGCGCTCGACGTCACGGCCGTCCAGGGACGGCCGCCGTCCGACATCCTGCAGACCCGCCTGCTCATCGAGTGCCCGGTGATCGAGCAGGTGGCCCTGCAGCGCGATGCGGACGAGCTCTCGATGCTCGAGGGCACGGTCGACGCGTTCAGGACGGAGGTCGACGCCGGACAGTACCACGGGGAGGCGGACCGCCTCTTCCACGTTGGCCTCGCGAGGGTGACCCGGAACGCGGTGCTCACCGATCTTGTCGCCTACCTGTGGGACCTGCAGAACGAGCATTTTTTCCGCCTCGTCGAGGGCATGTCCGGCAACGAGCCCAGCCGGGTCGGACGGTACGTGCAAGAGCACCGGAACATGGTGGCGGCGGTCGCCAGGCGCGATGCGCCGGGCGCGCGCGAGCAGATGCGGCGCCACCTCGAGGGCGTCTCCCGTGATCTCCTGGACTCCTGACGGCCCCGGACGATGACCCCGCCCCATCCGGCGGCCACGGCGTATGGGCGGTGACGTCACGGAGTCCGCGGTCCGCCGCCCGCACGTGTGCTCGCGCGGTCTGCGCCGCCCGCGCCTGGGGGCGGAGTCGGCGGTCGCCTGGGGGATGCTGGCGCCGACGCTCCTCCTGCTGGCGCTGCTCGCCGTCTACCCGCTGCTCTACGCGCTCTACCTGAGCATGACCAACGCGCAGGTGGGCATCCCGGGTCGATTCGTCGGCCTCGCGAATTTTCTGCGTCTCCCGCACACCGCGATCTTCGCCCTGACCCTGTGGAACACGGTCCTCTACACCGTATCCGCCGTCGCGGTCAAGCTCGCGCTCGGCCTCGTGCTCGCGTTCGTCCTGGCCCAGCGGGCTCCCGGAATGAAATGGATCCGCGGCGCCGTGCTCGTGCCCTGGGTGGCCCCGATCTCGCTCAGCGTCCTCGCCTGGACGTGGATGTTCGACTCCACGTTCAGCGTGTTCAACTGGGTGCTCATGCACCTCCACCTGATCTCCGGGCCGATCGGCTGGCTGGGAACGCCCCGGCTGGCGCGGTTCGCGGTGGTGCTGGTCAACGTGTGGTCCGGCCTCCCGTTTTTCGGGATCACGTTCCTGGCCGGCCTCGTGACCATTCCGCAGGAGCTGTACGAGGCGGCGACCGTCGACGGGGTGGGGGCGCTCGGGCGGGTCCGGCGGATCACGCTGCCGCTCCTTCGCCCGGTCATTGCGACGGTGGTGCTGTTCTCCGTCGTCATGACCAGCAGCGACTTTGCCACGATCTTCGTGCTCACGCACGGCGGCCCCATGAACAGCACACAGGTCCTCTCCACGCTCGCGTTTAGACTGGGGCTCGCCACCGGCGACCTCGGCAATGGGGCCGCCATCTCCCTGTACCTCTTCCCGGCGCTCCTGCTGGCGACGACCGTGCAGGCGCGCCTGATGCGGAGGACCTGGCAGTGGTGAGGTCCCCGGCCCGGCAGGCGCTCACGGCCTATCTGACGGCGGCCCCGTTCGTCGTGTTTGCGCTCTTCCCGTTCGCCTGGATGCTGGTCACGTCGCTCAAGAAGAACGCCGAACTGTACGATCTCTCGCAGAACCCGTTCCTGATCCGGGCCGGGATCACATGGGAGCACTACCAGTATCTGTTCGCCCAGAGCGCCTTCCCGCTCTGGCTGCGGAACTCGATCATCGTCGCCGTGGTCTCCACGGGCGCGTCGGTGGTGCTGGCCCTGCTGGCGGCCTACGCGCTGGCCCGCCTGCGCTTCCGATATGCGGAGGGCGTGTCGACGTTCGTGTTCGTCATCTATCTGCTGCCGACCACGCTG
>DATHLI010000198.1:0-5706 GCA_035488355.1 bacterium
GATCATCATGCCGGGGATCGTGATCGCCACCGGCCTCGGCTCGATGTTCATCCGGCTCGGGCTGGAGCACACGCTGGCCGGCGTGATCCTGGTCCAGACCGTCGTCGTGCTGCCGTTCATGATCCGGATCATGACGGCGACCTTCGAAGCGGTCCCCCAGGACCTGATCGACGCCGGGCGCAACCTGGGGGCCGGGCCCCTGAGCCTGACCTGGCGCGTCCTCATCCCGCTGGTCTCCCCCGGCCTGTTTGCCGGCGGGGTCTTCACGTTCATCGGCAGCATGGAGGAGTTCGTCCTCACCTTCATCGTCGGGAGCCCGGACATCCGCACGCTGCCGGTGCTGCTCTTCGCCTACCTGGGCGGGCGCTCGCAGATCTTCACCTATGCCGCGGTGGTGACGATCGTGCTGCTGGCCCCGACGATCCTGCTGCTGTTCCTGGCCGAGCGCGCGCTCAAGCAGGAGTATCTCGCGGCCGGCCTCGGGAAGATGTGAGGGCGATCGGTGCCGCCTGAACTCCTGCGCAGCCGCCGGGGCACGCCCCACGTGTCCGCCCACCGCGGGGCGTCCGCGCTGGCCCCGGAGAACACCCTCGCCGCGCTCGAGGCGGCGTGGCGGGCCGGCGCGACCCTGGCCGAGATCGACGTGCAGCTCACGCGGGACGGCCACGTCGTCTTGATGCACGACCGCACCGTCGACCGCACCACCACCGGCCGCGGCCACGTCAAGGATCTGACCCTCGAGGCGCTGCGGGCGCTCGACGCGGGCGGCTGGTTCGGGCCGCAGTTCCGCGGCGAGCGCGTCCCGACGCTGCGGGAGGTCCTGGGATGGGCGCGGGGCAAACTCGTGCTGCTGGTCGAGCTCAAGAACTTCCCCTTCCGGGAGATGCCGCTGGTCGACCGCACGATCGAGCTCGTCGACGAGCTGGGGGCGGAGGACGGCGTCGTGCTGGGCGGGTTCGACCACCCCGTGCTGCGGGACATCAAGCGGCGGCGTCCCCGCTGGCCGCTCGAGATGATGTACACCGCCCGCCTCGCCGACGCGGCCGGTGCCGCCCGGGCGGCAGGGGCGTCGCTCGTCTCCCTCGAGCCCGAGTTCGTCCTGCCGGAGGACATCCGGCTGCTGCACGAGGCGGGCGTCGCCGCTTTGACGACCCTCGAGCGCCCCGAGGAGGCGGCGCGGCTCCTCTCCTGGGGAATCGACGCGCTCGAGTCCGGCGACCCCGCCATGGTCGTCGCGGCGATCCGCGCGGCGAAGACCGGTGCCTGAGATCGAGCCGGGGAGCGCCCGGCGTGCCTGATATCACCGACCTGCTCGACCTCGCGGTGGAGGCGGCGCGCGCGGGCGGCGCGATCCTCCGGGCGCGCTACGGGCGGCCCGGGCGGATCACGATGAAGCCCAAGGGGGCCGGTCCGGTGTCCGAAGCCGATCTCGCCAGCGAGGCGGCGATTCTGGCGCGGCTGCGCACGACATCGATCCCGGTGCTGTCCGAGGAGTCGGGGGGCGCCGGATCCGGCCGGCGCTGGATCGTGGATCCCCTCGACGGCACCGGAAACTTCATCCGCCACCTGCCGTGGTTCGGCGTGGGGGTGGCCCTCGCCACCGACGACGCCGTCGAGCTCGGCGTCGTGTACGTGCCGGTCACGGACGAATTGTTTGCGGCGGCCCGCGGGCGGGGGGCGACGCTCAACGGCGACCGGATCCGAGTCTCGGAGGCGGGATCGCTCGCCGAGAGCTGCATCGCCACCTCGATCGATCAGGGGATGTGCGCCGTGCCGGCGAACATCCGGCGGTTCGCCCGGGTGGCCGCCCGGGTGGCGGAGATGCGGAGCCCGAACGCGGCCCTGGTCGATCTGGCGTACGTCGCCGCGGGCCGAACGGACGGGTTCTGGGAGGACGGGCTCGCGCCGTGGGACATGGCGGCGGGCAGCGTGCTCGTGGAGGAGGCCGGCGGGACCGCGTCGGGATTGGACGGCGCGCCGCTCCGCCTCGGCCGTCCGGGGATCGCGGCCGCCAACCGCCGGATCCACGCCGCGCTGATCGCCGCGCTCGCGGGCTGATGGCGCCCGCGGGGGACCAGATGGACTTCGCCCTGCCGCCCCGGTCCGTGTTTGAGCCGCCGAGCTACCCCAACATCTGGTTCTACGTGCACGACACGCTCGTCCCGTCCCATGCCGGAGCGGTGGCGCTCGTGACCGGGTGGCTGCGCGATCGCTGCGGCCTCGTGAACGACTTCACCGGCTTCAAGCCCCCCGAGGCATCGGACGCGCAGGCCCGCCTCCGCGGGCTGCAGCCGTGGCGGGACGCTCCCGACCACGCGCGCAACCATGCGCACGACCTGCACATCCGGTATTACTACATCGCCCTGCGGCAGACGCGGTGCGAGCGGGCGGAGGCGCCGGCGGGCCCGGCCGGCGGCCGGTACTTCCGGCTCGCGGGCAGCGTGCACTACGAGGTCGAAGACGAGCACCCCCTCCATCCGTACGACGACGGCTGCCCGTACTGCGGCCGCACGGGGACGTACGCCGGCGCGGACGACCTCTTCGCCGGCGTGCACGAGCCCCTCGGGCTCGAGCTCCTCTGCGACGGCACGATTCGGGGGGAGCGCGTCGCGCTCGCCGACGGCCGCCCGCTGACACCCCTGGCCTCGCTCGGGGAACGCTATGCGGTGGCGATTCACCGCCTGCGCCCGTCGCGCCCGGACATGAATATCGTCGACCTGGCCGTGGCCCTGATCGGCCCCAAGCCCGGGCCCCCATGAGGCCGCCGGGCGTGATCGTGGGCGCGTGCGCGTGGATCTACGGCGCGGCGCCACTCGCCGAGACGCTCGAGCGCATCGCCGCGGCCGGGTGCGACGGCGTCGAGCTGCCCGGGGAGCCCGACCAGATCCGGCCCGCGGACGCCCGCGCCCTCCTGGCGCGTCACCGGCTCACCCCCGTCGCGCTCACCGCCGCGTGCTCCGCTGAGATGCGCCGCGACCTGGCGCATCCCGATCCCGCCGTCCGCTCGGACGCCGTCGCCTACGTCGTGCGCTGCCTTCGGTTCGCCGCCGAGTGCGGCGTCCCGCTGGTGCAGGTCCTCCCCTCCGCGGAAACCCGCCTGGCGCCGCTCGCCGCCCGGGAGGACGAATGGCGCTGGTCGGTCGAGGGCGTGCGGGCGGCCGCCCGCGAGGCAGCGAGGCTCGGCGTCCGCCTCGCCGTCGAGCCCATCAACCGCTACGAGGCGTACCTCGTCACCTCCATGGCGGCGGCCCTGGCGTACCTGGATGCGGCCGCCTCGCCCTGGGTGGGCGTGACCCTCGACCTCTTCCACGCGAACATCGAAGAGCCGGCCATTCCCGGGGCCATCCGAGCCGCCGGTCCCAGGCTGTGGCACGTGCACGTCGCGGACACGAACCGGGAGGGTCTGGGACGGGGGCACCTCGATCTGGACGGGTGCCTGGCCGCGCTGCGGGGCATCGGGTATGCCGGCGCGCTGGTCCTGGAGGTCGTGCCGCCGGGCCCGGATCCGTTGCGGCCAATCAAGGATGGGCGTTCCGCCGCGATCCTCGACGGGTTTCTGCGCGATTCGGTGGCCCGGCTTCGGGGCGGCCTGCCCCGCCGGTAGGCGCCGCCCGGCTGACGCCTCGGGAGGCCGGAGCGGGCTCGGGGCGTGGGTGGGTCAGCGCTTCTGCAGCGTGGTGGTGACCGTCGTGCCCTTGCCGGGCACGAAGGAGATCTCGAACTCGTCCATCAGCCTTCGGACGCGCGACAGGGCCACCGTTCGGCCATTATCCTCGATCCCGGGGCCCTCGTCACTTGCCACCACGACGATCTTGGGCCTCCCGCCATTCGCGGTGGCGAGCACGATCTTGCCGCGCTTCCCGTACTGTAAAATATTCCGTGCCAGTTCCGAGATGGCCGCGGCGATCAGGGTCGCGTCCATGAGCGAAAATCCAAGCGCGGCCGCCAGCGCACGTCCCCGCTGACGGGCGGTGACGATGTCGACGTCCGTTGTGATCGATACCGAAATCTCGTGCCCTACCGGCCGCAGAGCGTTTGCCACGGGATCGCAGCCGTTATCCGCTGTCGAGACGCGAAACCGCAACGGGCGTACGCAAGGATCCCCCCGGTCCTGGCGCGGGTTCGGACACGGCGGAGCGTTCTGGTGAGGGACCTCGCGGGATCCGGCGGCCGGGTCGGCCCAGCGTGCTCCCACCAGAGGATGAAGGGCCCGCGGCAGCGGGCATGCGGATCTCCTCCATTCGGACAATTGTGGAGGTGCCGTCTAGCCGGGACGAGGGGTGGAGGTGGTTGACCGAGGTGATCGCATCCCCGAACCGCGGCTTCATTTCAACGCGGACGCCGCAGGAGCACTGGTATAGAGCCACCGTTGGTTCCCCCTCTTCCAGGGATCTGGCCTAGAGCATAGACCCCAGTTCAGTTCGACAGGAATAGGGTAAAAGACCGATACATACAGAGGAAAACTCCCCAAGTGACCGTGTGGTGGAACAATTCGATGGGCGGGTATGACCGTCCGGTGGTATCGTGTTTAGGGCTTGTCGACTCGCGTGGCCCCCTACTCGATCCAGCCGGTCAGCGTTTCCACCGCTTGATGGTGACCGTCGTGCCCTTCCGGGGCTCGGAGATGATCTCGAACTCGTCCATCAGCCGGCGCACGCCCGACAGGCCCAACCCCAGGCCGCCCGAGGTGGAATGGCCCCCCGCGATGGCCCGGGGGACGTCCGCGATCCCAGGGCCATCGTCGCGGGCCACGACGACGACCCCCGGCTTGCCCTGGCCATTGGCGACCCCGAGCCAGATTTCGCCGCGCTTGGCGTAGAGCACGATGTTCCGCGCCAGCTCCGAGATGGCCGTCGCGATCAAGGTGGCCTCCGTGGGCGAATATCCGAGCTGGACGGCCAGCGTGCGCCCCCACTGGCGGGCGGTGACGATGTCGAGGTCCGACGCGATCGGCACCGTGATCTCCTGATCCATCTGCCGGGACGGCATCTTCGCTGCCTCTGCCCCGCGCGACACGATCATGCGCGCCGTCCGGGATTCGAGATGGCGCGATGTGTCGAAGGCTTGGTCTGGTGGTCCAGGTGGGCGAGTCCTCCCTCGAGATCGAGGGCGGCGGTCACCCCCTCGAGGCGCACCCCGAGCTGGGTCATGGCGAAGGCCACCTCGGGTTGGATGCCGACGATCACCGTCTCCGCGCCCCGCAGGCGCGTCATGTGCGCCAGATCGCGCAGCGTCCGCACGGCGAACGAGTCCATCACATCCAGCGCGGTTACATCGATGATGACGCCGCGGGAGCGATATTCGCCCACCTGCGTCACCAGCGCGTCGCGCAGGTGCTTGAGGTCCTCGTCCGTGAGCGCGGCCTGGATGCTCGCGATGAGGTAGTCCCGCTGCTTGAGGATGGATACCTTCATGGCGCCCCCCTACCCCTCCGCCGGCGGCGCGGCGTCCCTGACCGGGGCCACCCGGTAGCCCAGCAGCCGCTCGGCTTCCTCGATGCCGCCCTGCATGTCCCCGACCGTGTTCATCTTCCCCAGGTCCACGCCGATGTTCACCAGCGTCTGGGCGATCTCCGGCGACAGGCCCGTCACGATCACCGTCGCGCCCAAGAGGCGCGCCGCCTCCACCGTCTGCACCAGGTGGTTCGCCACCGTCGCGTCCATCGCCGGCACGCCCGTGATGTCCATCACCACCACCTTCGCCCGG
>DATHLI010000199.1:0-3374 GCA_035488355.1 bacterium
TCATCATCGGCGGGGCGTTCGGCAACGTCGTGGACCGCCTCCGCTTCGGCTACGTCGTCGACTACATCGATACGCACGTCTGGCCGGTGTTCAACCTCGCCGACGCCGCGGTCGTGGTGGGAGCAAGCGTGTTGATCGCGGCCACAATGGCCGGTCGGCGGGGGGGTGTGTGAATGAAGCCCGTGCTCTTTCAGCTTCCGACTCCGTTCGGAACGTTCCCCGTGTCCTCATTTGGCGTCTTCCTGCTCCTGGCATTCATCGTCGCCATCGGGCTGACCCGCGCGCGGACACGGCGCCTGGGCTGGGACCCCGGTGAGGTGGTCGACCTCGCGTTGTATGCGATCATCGGGGGTATCATCGGCGCGCGAATCGGCTACGTGCTGGTCAACGCGCGGGACTTCGCGCTCGCGCCGCTCCGGGCCCTGATGATCTGGGTGGATGCCGGGCTCACGTTCTATGGGGCGCTGCTCGGCGGGGGCCTCGTCGCCTGGCTGTACGGCCGGCGGCGAGGGTGGGGCCTTGGGCAGATCGCCGACGCTGCGGCGCCGGGCCTGGCCCTGGGCTTCGCCATCGCGATGATCGGGACGCTCCTCTACGGCCTGAACTACGGGCGGGCGACCCACGTCCCCTGGGCCGTCATGCTGTTTGGCGAACCCCGGCATCCCACGCAGCTCTATCTGATGGCGGCCGCGCTGGTGATCGCCGGCGTTCTCCTCGCGGTCGACCGGGGCTCCCGGCCGCCCGGCCGGCTCTTCTGGCTGTTCGTCCTGCTGCTGGCGATTGCGCGGTTCGGAATCGAGATGTTCATGGACAGCCCCCGCGCGCTGGGGCCGCTCACGCTCGCGCAGGTCGCCAGCCTGGTTGCGGGTCTCCTCGCCGCGGTGATGTGGCTGGTCTTGGGGCGCAGCCTCCCCGACACGGCGCCGGTGGCGGAGCGGCAACCGGAGCCGGCGCCGCCGGGAATCTCCCAGTCCGGCGGTGGTTCCCACGGCTGATCTTCCCCCGCGCGTCCACGCTGCTTTCGAGGCGGCGGCCGGGGATCGCGGCCGCCGCCTCGACGTCACTATCGCCGGCCGCCTTCCCCAGTACTCGCGATCGCGCGCGACGCATCTCGCCGGCAGGGGCCAGGTCCTGGTGGACCGCGAACCGCGGAAGCCGGCGTTCCGCCTCCGGCCGGGGCAGCGGGTGCAGGTGCTCGCGCCGGCGGCCGACCCGCTGCTCGTCGGCCCCGAAGCCATTCCCCTCGCCGTGGTGCACGAAGACGCCGATGTCCTCGTCATCGACAAGCCGGCCGGCCTGACCGTCCACCCGGCCCCCGGGCACCCGGGGGGCACGCTGGTGAATGCGGTGCTCGCCCGCGTGCCGGCGATCTCCGGCATCGGGGGCGCGCTCCGCCCAGGCATCGTGCACCGGCTGGACAAAGACACCTCCGGGCTGCTGGTGGTCGCCAAGACCGACACCGCGTACCGGTCCCTCACCGCTCAGTTGCGGGCGCGCTCCATGGGCCGGGTCTATCTCGCGCTCGTCCGCGGAACCGTTGCGGCGGACTCGGGCGTGATCGCCGCGCCGGTCGGGCGGCATCCGACCCACCGCACCCGCATGGCGGTCGTCCCACACGGGCGGCCCGCCGTGACGGCGTATCGCGTGCGCGAACGGTTGCCCGGGGCGACGCTGCTGGAGTGCCGCTTGGAAACCGGCCGCACCCATCAGATTCGCGTGCACCTCCTTCACGTTGGCCACCCGATCCTAGGAGACCCGGTGTACGGCAGCGCCGGCGTGCCGGGGCTTGAACGGCAGGCGCTCCATGCAGCGAGGCTGGAGTTCCTCCACCCGCGGACCGGGAGCCGCCTGGTCTTCGACGCGCCCCTGCCCGGGGACATCGACGCCCTTCTCGATCGGCTCCGCCGCGAGGCCGCGGGACCCGCCCCGCGGGGTGAACAGGGACGTCCCCACCCTGCGGCAGGGCGCGCTCGTAAGAAAGCGAAGTCTAGGGCGCGAATGGGCGGGGCCCCCGGCCGCCCGCACAGGTGAGGCGAACGCTTGGGGGCGGGCGGGGGGAGGAGCGCGAGCGTGAGCCTGCGGGAAAAGGCCAAAGTGATGGACCGCGAAACCATGCGCCGGACCCTCACGCGGATGGCCCACGAGATCGTTGAGCGAAACGGCGGCGGGGCGGACCTGTGCCTGGTCGGCATCCCCCGCCGGGGAGTCTTGCTGGCCGAGCGGCTGGCCGCGCAGATCGCCGAAGCCGAGGGCGCTCGGATCCCGGTGGGCACGCTCGACGTCACCCGCTACCGAGACGACCAGGCCGAGCGGGTCCTCCCGGCCGCCGGCGGGAGCGCCGCTCCGCCGACGCGGCTGCCCTTCGACGTCACAGGCCGCCGGATCATTCTGGTCGACGATGTGCTGTACACCGGCCGGACGGTGCGCGCCGCCCTCGACGCCCTCATCGACCGCGGGCGGCCGGCCGCGATCCAGCTCGCCGTGCTGGTCGACCGCGGGCACCGGGAGCTGCCGATTCGGCCGGACTTCGTCGGCAAGAACCTGCCGACGTCTGCGCGAGAGATCGTGACGGTCCGGGTGGCAGAAGTCGACGGTGAGGACGAAGTGGTGATCGAGGAGCCCCTCTAAGGCCCCTCGGGCAGGGCCGGCGAGACGAGCAGGGTCCGCTCCCCGGCGTAGGTCACCGCGCCCGGACCGGCGCCCCGCGGTTTCCTCACGTGCTTGCGCGCCACCCAATCCACCGCCACCTGAGGCGAGTGGCGCCCCTCGCTGTAATGGGCGGCCACCCCGGCGGCCGCGGTGATGCTGTCCTCGGTCGGAGCGCCGCCGGTTTTCAGGATCACATGCGCGCCGGCCATCCCCCGGGCGTGAAACCAGAGATCGTCGGGCCCGGCTTCTCGAAAGGTGATCCGGTCGTTTTCCCTCGCGCTCCGTCCGGCCAGGATCGTCGCGCCGTCGGCGGTGTGAAACCGGCGCGGCCCGGCCCCCGCGGCGGGCCGGCCGCGATCCTGCCGGGTGGGCGTCTTGCGATCCCGCCCGACGCGCGATTTGCCCGGGCGCCGTCCCAGCACCCCCGCCGCGGCAAGATCTTCCTGAATCTCCCGGAGATCGTCGGTGGTGGCGGCGGTGCCGATCTGGACCAGGGCGTCCCGCAGGGCGCGCGCCTCCGCCTCCACCTCGGCGATCCGCGCCGGGAGGGCGCGGCCGACCGCCCGCGCCTTCGCGTAACGGCGAAAATACCTCTGGGCATTCTCGCTCGGGCTGAGCGCGGGGTCGAGGGGAATCGCGATCTGCGCTCCCCCCGCCGTGTGGTCGGGGACGCGGAGGACGGGATCGCGCGGCCGCGCCGCGCGGGCGTAGGTCAAGACGAGATC
>DATHLI010000200.1:0-3929 GCA_035488355.1 bacterium
CCATGACCCGGCCCGAGGGGAGCAATATGAGCATCGTGTCACTCGATCAAGTAGTGGGGGGATTGACCTCGATCCGCAAGCGGCTTCGCGCCATCAATTCGCGGTACGACGGGCTGGACAACCGGCTCGAGGCGATGCACACCGTGCAGGCCGCGATCAACGAGATGACCACGCTGCATGGCCTGCTGCCGCGGGATCTGCGGGAGAAGAGCTGGGTGTTCCAGAGCATGGAGCGGGGGCGGATCCCCTGGAGACCGAGCCCGAACTAAGCCGGAGAGGGGGCCGGGCGCGGGCACTCCGCGTCCGGCCGGCTTAGGGTTCCAGCCAGACCGTCCGAAACCGCATCATCCCGTCGGGCACGTGGACGAACCCATGGACGCGGGTGGAGACGAGCTTGTATTCCTTGGGAAAGAACAGCCAGACGTACGGGACGTCGCCGGCCAGGATCTGCACGACTTCGCGGTAGGCCCGCCGCCGCTGATTCATGTTCTGTAAGACCCGCGCGGCATCGAGCAGGGTCTGGACCCTGTCGCTGGCATACCCCGTGTAGTTGAACGACCCGATCCCCGATTGCGTGACGAACGGGTAAATGTCGAAGTCGGGGTCGGGACGTCCGCTCCACTCGATGACCGCCGCCTGTTCCTGCAGGTGGGTGATCTGGTCGATCACCACGCCCTGCTCCAGCACCTGGATCTTCATCTCGATCCCCGCGTCGGCCGCCATCGCCTGCACCGCCTGCGCGAGCGCCTGGCGCTGCTGTCCCGGCATAATGAGCAGCGTGAAGGCGAATCCGTTCGGCTGGCCGGCGGCCTGAAGCTTCTCCTTCGCCAGCGCGATGTTGCGGGGCGGCAGCCGCCACGCCGGGTCGTACGCCGCGGTGCCGTTGGGGAACGGGGCATAGGCTGGGTAGGCCGCGCCCTGCAGGACGACGTTCACGAGGATCTGCGGATCCACCGTCGCGCTGAACGCCTGCCGGAGGAGCTTGTTATCGAACGGGGGCCTGGTCACGTTCAACGCGATCCCGGTCCAGGCAAACGCCCCGTGCTCGAGCAGCCGGAATCGCGCGCCGCCCAATGCGGCCTCTCGGGCCAGCGCCTTGACCTGGGGCAGCGGCACCAGGTTGATGATGTCCACGTCTCCGGATTTCACATTCGCCACGCGGGCGTTGTCGTCGGTCATCGGCCGGTAGACGATGCGGTCGAGGAGCGGTTCTCCCTTCCTCCAGTACTGCAGGTTGCGCTCGAGGGTGATATTGTCTTGCGGTACGCGCGCGGCGAAGGCAAACGGCCCGGTCCCCACGGGGTGGAGGGCGAAGTCGAGGCCTGCCTTTTGGGCGGCCGCCGGCGACACCATCATCCCCGCCCGGTCGGTCAGCACATACAGCAGCGGGCTGTAGGGCCGCTCCAGCACGAGCTGCACCGTGGAGGGATCGGCCGCCACGACTTTCTCGACCGGCCGGATCTCGCTCCGCCGCGCCGAGGGGAAGTGCGGATCCTGCATGCGGTCGAAGTTTGCCTTCACCGCGTCGGCGTTGAACGGCGTGCCGTCGTGAAAGGTGACCCCCTGGCGGAGCCTCAGGGTCACGGTGCGTCCGTCCGCGCTGATCGCCCACGACGTCGCCAGCATCGGCACGATCGCCAGCGAGTCGTCCATGTCCACGAGCTTGTCAAACAGGTTCTGGAACACCTGCCGGTCCACCGCCGACCCTGAGCGGTGCGGGTCCAAGGTCGGCGGATCGGCGTCGAGCCCGGCGCGCAGGGTCCCGCCCGGCCGTCCCCCCTGCGCGGACGCCTGGACCAGGCACCCGGCCATCAGGACTCCCGCGACCAGCAGCCCGCCCCACCGTTGCCTCATGCTACTCTTATCTTGGCTACCAGCCTGGATCGGACCTCTGAGGCGGCGCACGCCGCGGCGCCCGGGGGAGGGGCCATGGGTCAGGTGACGGTGCGGTTCCTGGGGTGCGGAGACGCGTTCGGCAGCGGCGGACGCTTCCAGACCTGCTTTCTGGTCCGATCGGACACGGCCCGCTTCCTGATCGACTGCGGGGCCTCGTCGCTGATCGCGATGAACCGCTTCGGGGTGGATCCCGCGGAGATCGATCTGATCCTCCTCAGCCATCTGCACGGCGATCACTTCGGCGGGCTTCCCTTCTTCCTGCTGGACGCCCAGATCCTCCGCAAGCGCACCCGGCCCCTCGTGATCGCCGGGCCGCCGGGCCTGCGGAAGCGTCTCACCGGCGCCATGGAGGTCCTGTTCCCCGATTCGTCCCGCATCCGGTCCAGCTTCCCCCGGGAGCTGATCGAACTCCGGCCCGAACGCCCCCAGGCGCTGGACGGCATCACGGTCACGCCGTATGTGGTCGAGCATCCCTCCGGCGATCCTCCATTCGCGCTCCGCATCGAGTGCGGCGGGAAGATCATCACCTACTCGGGGGATACGGGCTGGACGGACGCCCTCGTCGAGGCCGCCCGGGGCGCGGACCTCTTTATTGTCGAAGCGTACTTGTTCAACAAGAAGACCAGGCTGCACATGGATCTGGAAACGCTGACCGCGCACCTCGGCGATCTCTCCGCCAGGCGGGTGATCCTCACGCATCTGGGCGCCGACATGCTGGCCAGAGCGTCCGGCCTGCCCTATCAGTGCGCCGAGGACGGCGCCACCGTCGTGGTCGGATGAGGGGCGGATCCACGACGGTGGGGAGGACCTTGGCCGGGGCGCGGTTCATGCTCAAGGAGATCCGGGAAGCCCCCTCGGCCGCCGCCTGTCTGCTGGAGCGGGAGGGCGCGCGGATCCGGACGCTCGGGGCGCGGCTCCGGCGGCGCCGGCCCGCCGGCATCCTCATGGCCGCGCGCGGCAGCTCCGACAACGCGGCGCTGTACGGCAAGTACGTCCTGGAGACCCGCCTCGGGGTCCCGGTCACGCTCGCGGCGCCCTCGATCGTCACTCTCCTGGGCGGACGCCTCCGGCTGCGCGGGTACGTAGCGGTGGGCATCTCGCAGTCGGGCCAATCCACCGACATCGTCGCCTTCCTGGACGCGGCCCGCGCGCGCGGCGCGATGACGGTGGCGATCACCAACCGGCCGCGGTCTTCGCTCGCCCGCGCCGCGCACGAGGTGGTGCTCACCCACGCCGGAGACGAGCGCAGCGTGGCGGCGACCAAGACCTACCTCAACCAGTTGATCGCCTTCGCCATGCTCGGGGCGGAATGGGCCGGCGACCGGCGGCTCGGCCGGGACGCCGCTGCGATCCCCGACGCGCAGCGCGCGGTCCTGGCGCAGGACGGGGACATCGCGGGGATCGCGGAGCGGTACCGGTACATGCGCGAGTGCATCGTAGCCGCCCGCGGGTATGACTTCGCGACCGCGAAAGAACTGGCCCTGAAGCTCATGGAGACCTGCTACGTCGTGGCGCTCCCCCTGTCATCGGCCGATCTTCTGCACGGGCCGATCGCGCTCGTCGAGCACGACTTTCCGGTGTTCCTGATCGCGTCCCGTGGGCGGGTGCTGGCCCACCTGGCGGATGTCGCGTCCCGCCTCCGCGCGCGCCGGGCGGAGACCGTCATCTTCTCCTCTGAAGAGAGGGTGCTGCGCCTGGCGAGCGTCCCGGTCCGGGTGGCGGCGCGGGCAGAGGGCGCGCTCGCGCCGCCCATCTATGGGGTGGCGATCCAGCTCCTCGCCTACCACCTCTCGCGGGCCAAGGGGATCGATCCCGACCATCCCCGGGGACTGCGCAAGGTGACCAGGACGCTGTAGCCCGTCCGTGCAGAGCGCACCGGGGCCGCCCCAGGGCCCGCCGGTCAAGATCCCCGCCGGGCCGGTGGTGCTCGAGGGCGCGCTCGATGTGCCCGACGGACGGCGCGGCGTGGTCCTCTTCGCGCACGGGTCGGGCAGCAGCCGGCACAGCCCGCGCAACCAATTCGTGGCTCGCTC
>DATHLI010000201.1:0-5581 GCA_035488355.1 bacterium
TTCCACGTGGCTGAGCGCCCCCTGCAGCGCGTAAATGAACTGGACGAGGAACCGGCTGTAGATGTCCATCGACCCGCTGACGTCGCAGAGCAGCACCAGGCTGGCCTTCCGGATCTTCCGGCGGCGCCACACCAGGTCGAGGACTTCCCCGCCGTACCGGAGATTTCGGCGCATCGTCCGCCGGAGATCGACGAGGGATCCCCGCCGGGCCGCCCGCGTGCGCCGGGAGAGCCGGGTGGCGATGAGGCGGGCGATGATGATAATGAGATCGGTGATAGCCTGGAGCTCGTCGGCGGCAAACGCGCTGAAGTCTTTGTGCGCGCGCCCTTCGGCCGGGCTGTAGGCCGGGACCTCCTGCTCGTCGTCCGCCTCTCCGCGGTCGTCCCACTCCGCCACCGCGACGTCGCGGCCCCGCTCCTCCCCCGCCTCGCCCGCGGGTCCGGCCGGACCTTCGGCCGCGTCGTCCTGGGGCGCGGGCGCGCCTTCCATCGGCGGACCCTGCCAGAAGCGCGCGAACTCCTCATCGAACACGGGGAGGTCCTCCGCGTGGGAGCAGAACACCGCGCGGAGGGAGAACCGGACGAGATCGCGGTCGGCGAGATCCACTGCGGTCATCGCCCGCAGCCCGTCGCTGATCTCCAACGGGCCGACCAGGAGCCCCCGGCGCCGGAGGCGGCGGCCGAAGAGCGTGACATTCCCGGCCAGGTCGCCCCGTCTCAGGATCGCCGCCCCGGGCCTAACGGCGCCGGCCGGGCCTGCGGCCTGAGCCCGAGCGTCCGGCTCAGCGGCCCTTGGGGAGTTGGGCGGCCAGTTGGGCGATCCGGTCGGAGTTCCATCCATCGCCGCTCTGTCCGATCGCATCGATGCGCTCGAGGATGGGACCAAGGTACCGCGCGCGCACGCGGGTCAGATCCTCCTGGTCCTTGCAGAGGCACCCCAGCGTCTCCTCGACGGCGCCGGGATCGAGGTGGTCCCGGTGGAGCGCGAGCAGCGCCGCGCTCCAGTCCAGCGTCTCCGCGATGCCGGGGACCTTGTCGAGGTCGACGCGGCGCACCAGCTGCATGAACGCGCCGATCTGCCGGGCCAGCCGGTCGTTGATCTCCGGCACCTTGCGGTGAATGATGGCCAGTTCCTTCTCGAAGGTCGGGTAGTCGATCCACAGGTACAGACACCGGCGCCGCAGCGCGTCGCTGAGGTCTCGGGTGCGGTTGCTCGTGAGGACGACGTACGGGATGTGCCTCGCCCGGATGGTGCCGATCTCCGGGATGCTGACCTGAAAGTCCGAGAGCACCTCCAGCAGGAACGCCTCAAACTCCTCGTCGGCCCGGTCGACCTCGTCGATCAGCAGCACGGGGGAGCGGTCGGCCGTGATCGCCTGCAGCAGGGGGCGCTTGAGCATGAACGCCTCGCTGAAGATGAGGTGCTCCTTCTCTTCCACGGGGCGGCCCGTCGTCTCCTCGAGCTTGATGCGGAGCATCTGCCGCTGGTAGTTCCACTCGTAGAGCGCGGTGTGGACGTCCAGCCCTTCATAGCACTGCAGGCGGATGAGGTCGGTGGCGACGGCGCGGGCCATCACCTTCGCGATCTCGGTCTTCCCGACGCCGGCGGCGCCTTCGATCAGCAGCGGCTTGTGCAGCACCACGCTCAGATGGATCGACAGCGCCACATCGCGATCGGCGATGTAGCCCTGCTGCTGCAGGGTCTCCATGATTTCCGGGATGCCGCCGAACGCCTGCGGCGGACGCGAGCCTGGTCCCATCCGGGTCCTCACCCTTCCTCTATTATTGAAGAACCGCGCCGGGGACGCCCCTGATTCCCACCGCACCGGGACGTCCACTCAACCGATCAACCGACTCATTCTAGCACACCCGCGCGGCTCCAGGGCGCCGGACGCGGCGGCGCGGCGGACCATCGCGGAACACTTGCAGCCGGCGGACCCCGAGCCGCAGCGCCTCCGCGAGCGCCGCCGGCGGCCGCCCCCGCGCCAGGCGGCGCTTCGCGGCGTGCGGCAGGCGCTTCAGCAACCGTTCCAGGACCAGGGCCGACCGCTTGGTCGGACACCAGAAGACGGCCGCGTAGGTATGGGGGCCGCGCCCGCGCGTGTACCGCGAGGCCCGGCCCCGGCGGTGCGCGGCGAGGCGCCGGCCCGGATGGACCGTGTAGCCCGCGTAGTACGTCCCGTCGCCGCACCGCAGCAGGTAGGCGTAGTGCCGCCGCGCTCGCTTCTCTCGCCGCATCATCCGGAAGAATTCGCGCGCCGCGCCCGCGCTCCCCCGACCGGACCGGCCCGTCCGAGGATAGGAGTTGACCGACGCTCCATCGAAGGAGCATTCCTTCTATGAGCACACGCTACACGGGCGCGCGCATCACCCGCAACGAGGATCCGGCGCTGCTGTGCGGCCGCGGCCTGTTCGTCGATGACATCCACCTCCCGCGCCTGGCGCACGCGGCGGTGCTTCGCAGCCCGCACGCCCACGCCCGCATCGTCCGGATCGATACGCGCCGCGCGCGGGCCGCCGGAGGCGTGCTGGCGGCGCTGACGCACGCCGACCTGGGCGCCCTCGGCGGCCCGCTGCCCCGGCTCATCCCCCACCCGGCGCTGGTCCACCACAAGACCCAGCAGGCCCTGGCGTCCACCGCCGTCCGGTATGTGGGGGAGGCGGTGGCGCTGATCGTCGCCGAGAGCCGGTACGCGGCCGAGGACGCGCTCGATCTCGTGGACGTGGAGTACGCGCCCCTCCCCGCCGCCGTGCGCCTCGAGGACGCGGCCGCGCCGGGCGCGCCGCTCGTGCACGAGGACGCCGGGACCAACGTCTGCGCGCGGTACACGCAGCGGGTCGGGGACGTCGAGCGCGCCTTCGCCGGCGCCCCGCGCCGCTTCCGGGACCGGCTGGTGATGGACCGCGGGACGGCGTCGCCCCTGGAGGCCCGCGGGGTCGTCGCCGCGTGGGACCCGCGCGCCCGCCTGCTCGAGATCTGGGACAGCACGCAGGCCCCCATTCCGATCCGCAACGGGCTCGCGGCGATGTTCGGGCTGCCGCAGACCAGTGTCCGGGTCGTTGCCCCCGACGTGGGCGGCGGATTCGGGCCCAAGGTGATGATGTTCTATCCCGAGGAGATCCTGGTGCCGCTGGCCGCGCAGCGGCTCGGGCGTCCGGTGAAGTGGATCGAAGACCGGCGCGAGCACTTCGTGGCCACCAACCAGGAACGGGAGCAGATCCACGATGCGGAGATCGCCCTCGACGAGACGGGACGGATCCTCGGCGTTCGCACCGTCTTCCTGTATGACGCCGGCGCCTACTGCCCCTACGGGCTGATCGTCCCGATCGTCGCCGGCACCACCCTTCCCGGCCCGTACCGCGTTCCGAATTACCACTGCGAGTTCACCGCGGTCTTCACCAACAAGACGCCCGTGAGCCCGTACCGGGGCGCCGGCCGGCCCCACGGGGTCTTCGTGATGGAGCGGCTGCTCGACCGGGCGGCGCGCGACCTCGGGATCGACCGCGCAGAGATCCGGCGGCGCAACCTCATCCAGCCCGACGAGTTCCCCTATGACGTGGGGCTGATTTACCAGGACAACGCCCCGGTCCAGTATGACAGCGGCGACTACCCGCGATGCCTCGGCCGCGCGGCGGAGATGATCGGCTACGCGGACTGGCGGGCCCAGCAGGATACCTACAGAGCGGCGGGCCGGTATCTGGGGCTGGGCGTCGCCTGCTACGTCGAGGGCACCGGCATCGGGCCCTACGAAGGCTGCCGCGTCACCGTCGAGCCGTCCGGCAAGGTGTTCATCGCGACCGGGGTCGGGACACAGGGCCAGGGCCATCTGACCGCGTTCGCCCAGATCGTGGCCGATCACCTGGGAGTGACGCCCCGGGACGTGACCGTGCGGACGGGCGACACGGCCGCGTTCGGGTGGGGCACCGGCACCTTTGCCAGCCGCGCCGCGGTCGTCGCCGGGACCGCCGTCTCGCTGGCCGCCGAGGCCGTGCGCGAGAAGACCCGCATCGTCGCCGCCACGCTGCTGGAGGCCCGCCCGGATGAGATCGAGCTCGCAGACGGCAAGGTCTTCGTGCGCGGGGTCCCCGCCCGGGCGCTCCCGCTGGGCGAGGTCGCGGCGGCGGCCAATCCGCTGCGATTTGCGATGCCCCGGGAGTGGGAGAGCCCCGGCCTCGAGGCCACCCGGTATTTCGCGCCGCCCCGGGGCACGTTCAGCAACGGGGTTCACGCCTGCATCGTGGAGATCGACCCGGAGACCGGGATGCTGAGCCTCCACCGGTACGTGATCGTCCATGATTGCGGCCGTGTGCTCAACCCGCTGATCGTCGAGGGACAGATCCACGGCGGCGTGGCCCAGGGGCTCGGCGGCGCGTTCTGGGAGAAGCTCGTGTACGATGCGGAGGGGCAGCCGCTCACGACCACCTTTATGGATTACCTGCTGCCGACGGCCGCGGACCTGCCGTGCTTTGAAGTGGGACATGAAACCACCCCCACCCCGCTCAACCCGCTGGGGGTCAAGGGCGCGGGCGAAGCCGGTGTGATCCCGGTGGGGGCCGCGATCGCCCAGGCGGTCGAAGACGCCCTGCGCCCGTTTCGCGTTCGCATCACCGAGATGCCGCTCAGCCCCGCCCGCGTGTGGGAGCTGGTCGCCGAAGCCCGGAGGAGCGCATGAAACTCGAGGGCACCAATACCCTGCCCGCATCGGTGGAAACGGTCTGGAAGACGATCAACGACCCGGATGCGCTGCGCAGCTGCACGCCCGGCCTCAAGGAGCTCAAGGCGACCGGCCCCGATACCTACCAGGCCACGCTGCAGATCGGGATTGCCGCCGTCAAGGGCACGTACGCGGGGACCCTGTCCATCTCCGACAAGCGTGCCCCCACCCACTATAAGATCACTCTGGAGGGGACCGGCGGGGCGGGCTTCATGAAAGGCGAGGGCAGCGTGGATCTCGAAGCGCAGGGGAGCGGGACCTTGCTCAAATGGACGGGCGATCTTCAGGTCGGCGGGCTGATCGCGGGAGTGGGGCAGCGCATGCTGGGGGGAGTCGGGAAAATGCTGATCGGGCAGTTCTTCAAGTGCCTGGAAGAGCGCCTCGGGGGGAGCGCGTGAAGCCCGCGCCGTTCGAGTACCACTGTCCCCGGACCGTCGACGAGGGGACGGCCCTCCTCGCCAAGTACGGCGACGACGCCAAGGTGCTGGCGGGCGGGCAGAGTCTCGTCCCCCTGATGAATATGCGGCTGGCCCGGCCGGCGAATCTCATCGACATCAACCGGATCGAATCGCTGGCATACATCCGGGACGACGGGCGCACGCTGCGCATCGGCGCCCTCACCCGGCAGCGCGCCGCAGAGCGCGCGCCGCAGGTGGCGGAGCGCTGCCCGCTGCTTCGGGACGCCCTCCGGCTCGTGGGCCACGCGCAAATCCGTAACCGCGGTACCATCGGCGGCAGCATCGCTCACGCCGACCCGGCCGCGGAGTTGACCGCGATCCTGGTGGCGCTGGATGGCGAGGTGACCGCGCGGGGCCCCAAGGGGACCCGGGTGATCGCCGCCCGCGACTTGTTCGTGTCGTATCTGAC
>DATHLI010000202.1:0-3060 GCA_035488355.1 bacterium
GTTGGCCTGCCGGGCGAGGCGGCCGGTCTCGATCGAGATCGGGCGGCCGGGCAGGTCGATCTCCACTCGGCCCGTCCTCACCGGGCCGCCGCCGTGGTCTGTCCTCACTTGGGCCGTCCTCCTCTCCGCGCGTTCACGCGGCAACCTCTGCTCGCGGTTATCTCTACGTCGGTATGGCGCCCCCGCAGGGGGTGCCCATCAAACACGGCAGCGGAGCGGGAACCCCGCTCCGCCGATCACCGTCGCAGTCCCAACCGCTCCACAATCGCGTGATAGCGCTCCGCATCGTGCGCGCTGAGGTAGGTCAGGAGCCGGCGCCGCTGCCCGACCATCCGCAGCAGCCCCCGTCTCGAATGGAAGTCGTTTTTGTGCGCCTGGAGATGCTCGCTGAGGTGATTGATCCGTTCGGTCAGACGCGCGATCTGGACGTCCGGAGACCCGCTGTCTTTGGGATGCCGTTGAAACTCGCTCACCGCTACCTGCTGCGTCGCTTCACCCTCTGCGCTCATCTGCTCCACCTCCATGCGCCGGATCCCCCGGCGCTTCGACCCGCGGGCCGGAGCGCCGCCGGAGCTGCGGGCGCCCCCGCCCTACCGCCCCCCTCCCTCACCGGCACGGGAGCGGCCGCATGGCTATAGGGATTTATGATAACACACAGCCTGCAGGGCTGGCAAACCGCCGGGACCAGGGAGGCCCTAGCGCACGCGCTCGATGTAGGTGCCGGTGCGGGTATCGATCCGGACGGTCTCCCCGGCGGCGACGAAGAGCGGGACCTGCACGACGGCGCCCGTCTCCAGGGTCGCCGGCTTGGTGCCTCCCGTCACCGTGTCTCCCCGAAATCCCGGGGCGGTCTCCACGACCCGCAGGTCGACGGAGTTCGGCAACTCCACCCCGATCGGCGTGGCGTCGTGAAACACGATCGTGACGTCCATGTTCTCGCGGAGGAACCGCACCGCGTCGCCGAGCAGGGCGGCCGGGAGCGGCAACTGCTCGTAGGTGGCCGCATCCATCATGACGTACTCGTCGCCGGTCGTGTACAGGTACTGCATGGGCTTGCGCTCGAGGTGCACGAGCGGCACCCGTTCGCCCCCGCGGAACGTCCGCTCCGTTGTCGCCCCGGTCTTCGTGTTCCGGATCTTCACCCTCACCAGGCCGTGCCTCATCGCGACCTTCGAGTGTTCCGAGGAGATGATGACGTACACCTCACCGTCGAGCAGGACGTGGACGCCCGGACGAAGATCGTTGCTGGAGATCACCGCCGGTCACCCACGAAGCGGAATCTCCAACTCCTTCGGCGCCCGGGTCAGGTTCCGGCATCCGTCGGCTGTGACCACCACGTTGTCCTCGATCCGCACGCCGCCCCACCCCGGGAGGTAGATCCCGGGCTCGACGGTGACGACCATCCCGGGTTCCAGGACGGCGTCCTCCTGCGGCGAAAGGCGGGGCCCTTCGTGCACCTCCAGGCCCAGGCCGTGGCCGAGCGAGTGCCCGAACGCCTCGCCGAAGCCCGCGGCGGCGATGACGGACCGGGCGCGCTCGTCCACGGCGCGGCACGGCACGCCCGCCCGAATCGCCGCCAGCCCCTGTCCCTGCGCCGCCAGCACGATCTCGAAGATGCGGCGCTGCCGATCGTCGGCGGCGCCCAGCACCACCGTGCGGGTGGAATCGGAGCAGTAGCCATCATAGACCGCTCCAAAATCAAGCGTGACGAGGTCCCCCCTGCACAGCATGCGGTCGGTGGCGCGCCCATGGGGCAGGGCCGCGCGCGGCCCGCTGGCGACCACGCTCTCGAAGGCGAGCCGCTCCGCCCCGAAACGCCGCATGCACATCTCCAATTCGACCGCGACGTCCCGCTCCGACAGCCCCGGGCGAAGCACGCCGGCGATGTGGGCGAACGCGGCGTCGGCGATCTCCACCGCGCGGGCGATCGCCGCGACCTCGGTCACGTCCTTCGTCCACCGCAGGCGGTCGACCGTGGCCAGGGGGACGAGCTCGGCGGGGGCGAGCTTCTCTCGCAGGCGCGTCACCTGCGCGAACGGGACGAACTCCGACTCGAACCCGATCGTCCCGAGGCTTCGCCCTGCCACCGCGGCGCTCAACGCGGCCAGCGGGTCCCGGCCGCCCCGGAGCACCGTGCAGGCGGTCGCCTCGGCGGCCGCCTGCTCCTCGTAGCGGAAATCCACCGCCAGGAACGCCTCGGCCGGCGAGATCAGCGCGAGGCCGGCAGAGCCGGTGAAGCCGGTCACGTACCGGCGGTTCTCCGTCTTCAAGAGGAGCAGCGCCCCCACCCCCGACGCCGCCAGATAGTCCCTGGCCCGGTCCAGGTGGTGGCGGCTGGCCGGCACCGTGCCGAGCGTCATCGGTGTCTGCGGCCCCTCAGCAGCGCGCGCTCGACCACCCTGGTCAGACGGGTCAGCGCGAACTCACGCCGGCTGTGCGGGCGGACCAGGATGGTGTGAAGGCCGAGCCGGTTGCCGCCGAGGATGTCGGTCAGCAGCTGGTCGCCCACGAGCGCCGTCGCGTCGGGGGTGGTGCCCATCTGGGAGAGCGCGCGGCGAAGCGCTTTCCTGCGCGGCTTCAAGGCGCCGGTCACGACGGGCAGGCCGAGCATCGTCGCCAGCCCGGTCACCCGGCTCCCCATGTTGTTGCTCACGATGCAGAGGCGCAACCCCGCGTCCTTGGCCGCGGCGATCCACCCGGGCAGCTCCGGGCCCGGCTGCCGGGCGCCCCAGGGCACGATCGTATTATCGAGGTCCAGGATGACGCCGCGGATGCCGCGCTCGCGCAGGGCTAGCAGGTCGATGTCGTAGACCGTCGCCACCTGGGCGTCCGGTCGCAGCCATCGCAACACGGGTCACCTGCAGCGCTGACCATCAGTGGGTGGTCTCGCTGGAGCCTTCCGTTGACGCGTCCGGGGCACCGCCGGCCTGATCTTCGGACGGCTGGTCCTCCAAGGCTTCGAAGGCCTGGCGGACACGCTCAAACTCGGCGTCGTCCTCGATCGTGATCAGCGTGTCGTCTTCCATGCGAAAGATCACCGCCGACTCCGATTCCTCGCCG
>DATHLI010000203.1:0-2430 GCA_035488355.1 bacterium
CTACCTGCACAGCCGCCTGCTCGAGCGGGCGGCGAAGCTCTCCAACGACATGGGGGGCGGTTCCCTCACCGCGCTCCCCATCATCGAGACGCAGGCGGGGGATATCTCGGCCTACATTCCCACCAACGTCATCTCCATCACGGACGGCCAGATCTTCCTCGAGACCGACATGTTCTACTCGAACGTGCGGCCGGCCATCAATCCTGGAATTTCGGTGTCGCGCGTGGGCGGGAACGCCCAGATCAAGGCGATGAAACAAGTTGCGGGCCGGCTGCGGCTCGATCTGGCGCAGTATCGCGAGCTCGAAGCGTTCGCTCAGTTCGGCTCGGAGCTCGATCAGGCCACGCAGAAACAGCTGGCCCGCGGGGCCCGGGTCGTGGAGGTGCTGAAGCAGCCGCAGTACGCGCCCATGCCGGTCGAGCAGCAGATCATGATCATCTTCGCCGTTACCAACGGCTTCCTCGACGACGTCGCGGTGGAGCATATCAAAGCCTGGGAGCAGGGCTTCCGGGACTTCATGGCCGCGCAGCACCGCGACGTGGGTGAGGAGATCCGCGCGCGCAAGGTGCTGGGCGACGAGCTCGCCGCCCGGCTGCGCGCCGCCATCGCCGAGTACAAGCAGATCGCGGCTGGCTGATGGCGAAACCCCGCGAGCTGCGCCGGCGGATCAAGTCCGTCCAGAGCACCCGCAAGATCACCAAGACGATGGAGCTGGTGGCCACGTCCAAGCTCAAACGCGCCCAGGACCGGGTGATCGCGGCGCGGCCCTACGCCGCCGCCCTCGCGGAGGTGATCGCCGACCTGTACGCCCCGGAGCTGGCGGAACGGTTCCCATTGCTGCGCCAACCCGGGGTAACTAACCCCGGGCGCAAGCCCGGGGGGCGGACGGCACTTATTCTGATCACCGCCAACCGCGGACTGTGCGGGGCGTTCAACGCCAACCTGATTCGCGAGGCGCGCCGGCGCATCGAGCAGCTCGAGGGTGCAGGGGCGACGGTCGACCTGCACCTGATCGGGAAAAAAGGGATCACCTACTTCAAGTTCGCGAAGCGACCCGTGGCGTCGCAGCGGATCGACGTGGGCGACAAGCCGACGGCGGCCCAGGCCGCGCAGGTCGTCACGCCGCTCATGGCGCAGTTCGAATCGGGCGCCCTGGACGCCGTGGACGTGGTATTCTCCCAATTCAAGAGCGCGGTGTCGACGCCCCCCACCGTTCTTCGAATTCTGCCGATAACCCCTCCCCGGGCGGATGGGCGGACGGGCGGACGGACGGGCGCGGTGCAGTCACAGACCGCCGCTCCGCCTCACCGCCCGTCCGCCAATTACATCCTGAAGCCCTCGGCCGAGGCCATTCTCGAGCAGCTGCTGCCGCTGTACGTGCGGAATCAGGTGTATCGCGCGCTGGTCGAGACGGCGGCGGCGTTCCTGGGCGCGCAGCGCACCGCGATGAAGAACGCCACCGACAACGCCGGGGAGATGCTCGACCTGCTGCAACGCACCTACAACCGGGCGCGTCAAGCGCAAATCACGCAGGAGCTGGCGGAGATCGTGGGTGGAGCGGAAGCGTTGAAAGGCTAGGTGCCGGGTGCGAGGTGTCGGGTCTCAGGTTTGACACCCCGGCACCCGACACCTGACACCCGACACCCGAGGAATTCACATGGCGACGCGAACCAAGGAAGCTCCCAAGAAGTCGGCCGGCGAGCCCAAGCCGAATGTCGGAAAGGTCGTCCAGGTGATCGGGCCCGTGCTCGACGTGGAGTTCGAGCCGGAGCACCTCCCCGAGCTCTACAACGCGGTGGTGATCGATCATGCCGGCAACGGCGCGCCCGCGATCCGGCTGACCGCGGAGGTGCAGCAGCACATCGGGCGCAACCAGGTGCGCGCCGTCGCGATGAGCTCGACCGACGGCGTGGTGCGCGGCATGGACGTCGTCGACACCGGCCAGCCGATCACCGTGCCCGTCGGCGAAGCGGCGCTGGGGCGGATCCTGAACGTGCTGGGCGAGCCGGTCGACGAAGGCGAGCCGATTCCGCCCACGGCGGAGCGGTGGCCCATCCATCGGGAGACCCCGAAGTTCGTCGACCTGGAGCCCAAGACCGAGGTGTTCGAGACGGGGATCAAGGTGATCGACCTGATCGCCCCGTTCGTGAAGGGCGGCAAGATCGGCCTGTTCGGCGGCGCGGGCGTGGGCAAGACCGTCATCATCCAGGAGCTGATCCACAACGTGGCCATGGGCCACGGGGGGCGGTCGGTGTTCTGCGGCGTGGGCGAGCGCACCCGCGAGGGGAACGACCTCTACCTGGAGATGAAAGAGAGCGGCGTGCTCAAGTCCTGCGCCCTGATCTACGGCCAGATGAACGAGCCGCCGGGCGCACGCCTGCGGGTCGGCCTCACCGGCCTGACCGTGGCCGAGTACTTCCGCGACGTCGA
>DATHLI010000204.1:0-2409 GCA_035488355.1 bacterium
AACTTCGCTGAGGCGGATGATGGCACTGTCTACTACTTCGGTGAGATCGTGGACATTTACCAGAACGGGTCCGTGACGAGCCATGAGGGCAGCTGGCTCGTCGGCGGCCCGACACGGGACTCGGACCCGCCGGAGACAGCAGACGCGCCACACCCATTTGTCTTCATGCCCGCCAACCCGCAGCAGGGCGATGTGTTCAAGCAAGAAGACCTGTTCCCCATCGTGGATGAGACAGACCAGGTTGTTGCAGTGAACCAGACCGTTACTGTCCCTGCGGGCACGTTCACGAAAGTGATCCAGGTGCTTGAGAGTTCCCGGCTCGAGACGACTACGGAAGACAAGTGGTACGCACCCGGGGTCGGCGTGATCCAGGCCCAGGCGAAAGGTGAAACGTCCCAGCTGATCGCATCGACGCTGCCATTGATGTTACGCTCGCCGTAGGCGTGGTGGGCTGACGCCGTACTGGTAAGCATCCGCGTGTGGCCGGGGCCGGAGACTCGGCGGCCTCTGCGTCGTTTGCGGTCCCCGGCCACATTGTTTCACGAGACCACCTCCTGCTTCAGGTTCCATAAGGCGAGGCCGAGGGTCATGGGAATCCTGCCGCCCCGGCTGGCCGGCCGAGCTTCGTCGGGTAAGCGCTGCCCAGCCTCCGGGGACTCCAAGCCGAAGTGGAGCCGACAGCAAGCAGAGCGCCCCCTGCGGGGCCTCTAATTTCGGATTCCCTGCCGCTTACCTGCACGCCGAGTTTTTTGGATTATGAAAAAATTTGCAGTTTATGCCCACCTCGCGCGGGGTAAAGTGACAGCAACGTTCCGGAGACGTTCGCCGCATTTCCGGAGGCAGCACCGCGCCCCGAGCGGAGCGCGGATCCCCATCGCGAGGGAAGGAGTGGGCATATGACGCATCCGAGCAAGGCTTCCGAGCCCCGGCTGGTTCTGCCGCGCCGCGCTATGCGAGCCGTGCGCTGGCTCGCGTCCGCACTTCTCATCTCATTACCTCTGGCCCAGGTGCAGGCAGCGGTGCCGGTGCCGGGCCGTCCTCCGGATTTCGAGTCGAACCCGCGGACCTTCACGAACCGCTATCAGCCATTCGAGGAAGGCGCCGTCAAGGTGTACGCGGGAACGGCGGGGAGCGCACAGGAGGTCGTCGTCGACGACTACCTCACGAAGCGGCGTACCTTTCGGGTTCGGGGCGTCAACGACGGCAAACCCGTCCACTGCAACATTCTCCGGGAGATGTCGTTCGAGGACGGGCAGCTGGTCGAGAGCACGCTCAACTATTTTGCTCAGGCGGATGACGGCACGGTCTACTACTTCGGCGAGCTTGTGGACATTTACCAGAATGGGGTCGTCACGAGCCATGAGGGCAGCTGGCTCGTCGGCGGCCCGGAGGACTCGGACCCGAACACGACGGCGACGTCGGCCCGGCCGTTTGTCTTCATGCCCGCCACCCCGGAGAAGGGCGACGTGTTCAAGCCGGAAGACCTGCTGCCCGTGGTGGATGAAACCGCCCAGGTGGTCGAGACCCACCAGACCCGCGCCGTCCCCGCGGGCCAGTATCAGGATGTCATCCAGGTCCTTGAGAGTTCCCAGCTCGATGCGGCAACGGAAAACAAATGGTACGCACCGGGGGTGGGCGTGATCTCGGTCGTGGCGCAGGATGAAAAGCTCGACCTGATCGCGTCGACACTGCGCTCCCCGTAGTGCGGACGATGCCGGACCTCAGACGTCTTCCGGCTGCCGTCCGTAGATCAGGAGCGCCGCCAGGATGGCGAGGCCGTACAGGATGCTTCGCCCGGCTTCGGGGATGCTCATGAGCGTGAGCACGTCGGTGAGCACGGTGAGGATCATCGCGCCCGCGATCGTCCCGACGTAGTGGCCGCGGCCGCCCAGGATGGATGTGCCGCCGATGACGACGGCGGCGATGCTGGCGAACAGATACGGATCTCCCGCCCCGAGCGTGGCCTGGCCGGCGTAGCCGACCAGGATGATCCCGGTGAAGGCGCTGAACCCGCCGGCGAGCATGTACACGAGGACCGTGATCCGGCGTGTGTGGCCGCCGGCGAGGTACGCGGCCGCCGGGTTATTTCCGAGCGCGTAGATCCAGCGTCCAAACGTCAGCCGGCTGAGCACCACCCAGAGCGCCGCCGCGATCGCCACCCACAGCAGGAGATCGACGGGAACGCCTCCCGGGAGGGCCCCGTTGACCACCTGGCTGATGACCGGAGGCGCGTAGGCCTTCGCGCTGCTGCTCGTGAACCCGTTGGTCAGTCCGAGCACCAGCCCCTGCATGACCCCGTTCATCCCCAGGGTCATCACGACGGGCGGGACCTCGAGGAAGACGATGCCGAGGCCGTTCACCAGTCCGACCCCCAGCCCCATGCAGAGGGTCGCCGGCACCGCCCAGGCC
>DATHLI010000205.1:0-9828 GCA_035488355.1 bacterium
TGCCTTCTGCCGCCCCCCTGAGCCGGGGATCCAGGCCGGCGTAGATCGCATCGGCCAGATCCGCGACCGACCGGGGCCCCGGCCCCAGCGCCGCGAGGATCTGGCGTTCCCGCTCGCGGCGGTGCGCCAGATATTCGGCGATTCGCGTCCGCGGATCCCGGATCACCGGCCCGTGCCCGGGGGCGATCAACGTCAGGGTGAGCGCGGCCACGCGCTCCAGCGAGCGGAGATACTCCCGCATCGATCCGCCCGGCGGCGTCACCTGGACGGTCCCCGTCCCGAGAAGGAGATCTCCCGAGAAGAGCACGGCCGGCCCAATCCAGTAAAACGCCACATGGTCCTGCGCGTGCCCCGGAGTATAGAGAACCCGCACCCCGCCGCCGTCGGCCGGGAGCAGTTCTCCGTCCCGCAGGGGGTTCGCCCCCGCCCCCCACCTCCGCACCGGCGCGCCGGTCTCGCGCTCGAGCCGGTCCGCCGCACCCAGATGATCGCTGTGGCCGTGGCTGACGAGGATCAGCGCGACCCGCCGGCCGGACGCCCCGGCGCGATCCAGCACGCGGGCCGCATGCGCGGGGTCCCCCGGTCCCGGATCGATGACGATGGTTTCGCCCGAGCGGCCGATCAGGTAGGTGTTCGTGCCGGCCAGCGTGTATGGCGACGGGTTGGCGGCGGTGATGACCTCGAACCCGCCGGCCGGGGCACCGGGATCCCGGCGGGGGCTCACGGCCTCGGCGATTATCGGTCCTCCTCGCCTTCGTGATCGAGGAGTTCCAGGCGGGCGCGCCACCGTTCGTCCAGGAGTCGCTCGGCGCGCTCCAGGGTTTCCGCGTTTACGACGAGCCGTTCTTCGCCGCCCGGATCGTCGCACGCGGCCACCCACCGTCCTGCCCGGCGATCGAATTCCACCTGCATCCCAGTCATGACGAGGCGCTCCTCGTCGACCATCGGGAAGCCCCTCCTTCTACGACTCACAACCTAAGGATGGGGTGGCCGAGGGGATTTGAACCCCCAACCCCCAGAGCCACAGTCTGGTGCTCTGCCCTTGAGCTACGGCCACCGCGCGCCAGCATTGTAGCATTCAGCCGCGCGGAGCGTCCAGAGCGCCGGCGAGCGCCTCGACCAGGTGCAGCGCCCGGCGTCCTGTGCCGTGAAGGATCTGCTGCCGGCAGGAGGCCCCGGCGGCCACGATCAGAGCCTCCGGCGGGAGAACCCGGATCGCCTTGAAGAGCACGCGCTCGCCCATCGCCAGGGACACGTCGTAGTGCTCCGCCTCGTAGCCGAAGGACCCCGCCATCCCGCAGCAGCCGGAATCGACCTCCTGCACGGTGGCCCCGGGCAGCCACCGCAGGGCGGCGAGCGACGGCTGCGTCCCCACCATGGCCTTCTGGTGGCAGTGCCCGTGGAACAGCACCCGCCGCTCCTGGCGGCCAAACGGCAGGCGGATGCCCCGCTCATGGAGGTGCACCAGAAACTCCTCGATCATAAACGTCTGCCGCGCAACCCGATCGGCCGCCTCACCCGGTGCGAGGTCGGGGTACTCGTCGGTGAGCGTGACGGTGCACGACGGCTCCAGGCCGACGATCGGAAGCCCCTCGCTCGCGAAGACATCGAGACGCTGCGTGTTCACCCGCGCGAGGGTCTGCGCGTCCCGCAGCATCCCGTTGCTGATCATCGGCCGGCCGCAGCACCGAGCCGGGGCCAGCACCACCTCGCATCCCGCCGCTTCCAACAGGCGGACCGCCGCCCGGCCGATCGCCGGGTAGTAGTACTCGGTGAACGTGTCGACGAACAGCCCGACCCGGCCGCCGCCCGGAAGGCGGTCTGATCCGCGCCCGCGCGCCGCCCCGGCCGGGACCCCCCGGTTGGCGGGGCGGCTCCGGAACCAGCGGCTGAACCGCTGGCGGCTGAAGGACGGGAGGCGCCTCTGGGCGTGAATGCCGAGGAGCCGGTGCAGCAGCCACCGGGCGGGCCCGCTGCCGATCCACCAGTTGGAGACCGGCGCGGTTGCGCAGCCGATCGGCCCCAGGTCCGCCACGCGCCCAAACATCCGCGCCCTGAGCGGCAGCCCGTGGGCGGCGTAATACCGGGCCAGGAACTCGTGCTTGAGCTTCGCCATGTCGACGTTGCTCGGGCACTCCGCCTTGCAGGCCTTGCAGCCGATGCACAGGTCCATGACGTCGTAGAGGTCGCGCCCGGCCAGCGCGTCCCCGGGGAGGCGGCCGGAAATGGCCTCACGGAGCGCGTTGGCGCGCCCCCGGGTGGAGTGTTCCTCCTCCATGGTGACCATATAGGAAGGGCACATGGTGCCGCCCCGCGGCTTCCGGCAGGCCCCCACCCCGCTGCACAACTCCACGGCGTTCACGAATCCGCCGTCGCGGCTGAAGTCCTGGATCGTCGGGATCGACGCCGCCCGATAGGCCGGGCCGTACCGCAGGGACTCGGTCATCGGCGGCGCGTCGACCACCTTCCCCGGGTTCATCCGCCAGTCGGGATCGAACGCGGCCTTGACCTCGCGGAACGCCTGATACAATTGGGGGCCAAACAGCCTGGCGTTGAAGTGGCTGCGGGAGAGCCCGTCTCCATGCTCGCCGCTCATCGCGCCTCCGAACTCCTGAACGAGGGCGCAGATCTCCTCGGCGATCTGCCGCATCGTATCGACATCCTTCGCGTCGTGAAGGTCGAGGATGGGGCGCGTGTGCAGGAGCCCCACGCTGGCATGCCCGTAGAAGGAGGCCCGGGTGCCGTGGCGCTCGACGATGGCCCGAAACCGCCGGACGTATTCGGCCACGCGGTCGGGGGACACCGCCGTGTCCTCGACGAACGCCACCGGCTTGCGGGCGGTCTTCATCCCGAGCAGCAGTCCCACCCCGGCCTCCCGGATCTGCCAGAATTTCGCCTGGTCCGCCGGCTCGGTCAGCCGGAGGATCGTGCCCCCAAACCCGCGCCGCCGCATCCGGGTTTCCAGGGTGTCGAGCCGCGCCACGAGCGCCTGCGGGGTCTCCGCCGCATACTCGACGGCGATCAGCGACTCCGGGTCGCCCTCGACGAACGTCATCTGCTTGGAGTACTCCCGCATCTGGCGCGCCATGTCCAGAACGATCTTGTCCACGACCTCCACAGCGGTGGGGCCGGTCTCGAGGATCTCGGGCGTGACCTCCAGCGACCGGACAAGGTCGTCGAAGTGCAGCACCGCCACGGCGGTCGCGGGCAGGCGCGGAACGATCCGGACCGTGGCCTCGGTCACCGTGGCGAGGGTCCCTTCCGACCCCACGATCAATTTGGCGAGGTTCCAGGGGCCGCCCTGTGGAAACGCATCGAGATTGTAGCCCCCCACCCGCCGCTGAATCTTGGGGTACCGCCGCGCCACTTCATCCCGGTTGCGCTCGACGATCTCAGGGATGCGCCGGTACAAGGTCCCCTCGGGACCGTCCCGCCGCGCCCGCGCGGCCACCTCCTGTGCATCCAGCGGGCCGAGCGTCACGAGTTCGCCCCCGGGGAGGAACCCCTGGACCGAGACCACATTGTCCACGGTCTTTCCGAAGATGATCGAGCGCGAACCGGAGGAGTTGTTCCCGATCATCCCGCCGATCGTCGCCCGGTTCCCGGTCGATGTTTCCGGGCCGAAGATCATCCCGCTCGGCGCGAGGGCCGCCGCCAGCTCGTTGCGCACGAGCCCCGGCTGGACGCGGGCCCATCCGGCCTCCCGGTTGACCTCCAGCAGGCGATTCATGTACTTGGAGAAATCCAGCACCACGGCGTGCCCCACGGCCTGGCCGGCCAGGCTGGTGCCGCCCCCCCGCGGCAAGACCGGCACGCGCGCCCGGCGCGTCACTTCGAGCACCGCCTCCACGTCGGCGGCGTCCCGCGGGATGACGACCCCGATGGGCTCGATCTCGTAGATGCTCGCGTCCGTGCTGTAGAGACTCCGCGACACCGCGTCGAAGCGGACTTCCCCGCGGACGGCGCGCCGCAGTTCGACGGCAAGGTCCTGCGTGACCGAGGAGGCCGGCATGCGGACCGCGCTCACATCACCGACCGCATATCCCCGCCGAGATACCCCGCGACGGTGACCAGGGCCGCGCCCACCAGGGATAGCAGCAGAATCCCCCAGGCCGGGCGGTTCGCCATCCGCCGCCGCCCCACGAATACACCCAGGTAGGCCGCCGTCGCGGAGTACGCGAGCCAGCTGTGGAGGTTATGGCGCAGCAGCAGCCCGGTGCCCACGCCCTGACGTTCCTGCGCGAGGAGGTCTATCCACCCGAGCAGAATGCTCCCCGCCGCCCCGGCGAGGCCAAGGCCCACGAGCCAGAGCGCCATGTCCCGGTAAAACGGCCCCGGCCTGCGCCATCCGAGCAGATCAAAGAACGTACTGGCCAGCCAGAACGCGATCGGAAAATGGACCACGAGCGGGTGCATCAGCATTGGAGACGCCTTCCGGCGCGCACGCGCCGCCAGCCGTTCCCGAGGGCCCGCCGAGGTGGTGCGGAGGCTCCGGGGCCCGGGCGGCGGCGCATCAGGGGGCCAGCAGCGGGACCGCCACGCACGCCATGGCCACCAGCATCCAGAGCATCCGGTTCTCCCTGACAAGCGCGAACGCCGCCGCGGCGGCGCCCGCGGTGACGAGCACGGCGCTGAGCAGCCAGAGCCGCGCAAGCAGCGTCGCCCGAGGGTCCACGGAACCGGCGGCGGCGGCCAGCAGCAGATCGCCGGCGCGGTTGGCCGTCAATTCGACGCCGGCTCGGAGGAGAAAGCCTCCCACCACGCCCACCCCGGTCGCCTTCAGCCAATCGTAGCCGCTCAGCAGTCCACGACTGCCGTCGGGCTCAGGCGGGACTCGCGGCTCCGGTTCGACGCGCGGATCATCTTGGCCGGTCGCGTCCCAGCCAGCGCCCGCTCCCAGGCTCGGTCAGGGGGCACCCGCCGCTGCCAGGGTGTTGTCGATCTCAGCGAGGCGGCGGTTCAACTCGTGCATGCGGCGCCGGTGCTCCAGCTCGGCCGTGACCGCACCGTGGACATACCCGAGCACCACGGCATCGACCTGCTGCTGTGTCTTGCGCTCGCGCTCCCAGATCATGTTCGCGAGGCTCGCGACGAACTGCCTGAGCTCCATCTCCCACCCTCCGGGGGCGCTGCCGCTCCGCCGCACGGGACACGGCGGCGAGCAGCCCCCGGTGCGATGGTTCTCGCCGCGAAGACGATCTCCTCCGCAGAGGCGCCTGGGCTTGCGCTGCGAACGCGCGGCGGCTTGGCGAGCCTGCCTGAAGCGGGGTCTGCTACGTCCGGCCGCGCCTGCTGGGCCTTAGGCGACGGGGTCCGGAACGCCTTGGACGTGCGCGCTGTGCGCGCGCGGCGCCGCGGCGCTTCGAAGGTTGCCGGCCTCCGCGTGTTCCGCCGCGGGGACGCTTCGAGGGCCTGGGACCGCCGGACGGCCTGGGACTTCCCTGCGGCCCCGGGGTCCCTCCCGGCGCCGTCACCACGCCGCCGGGCGCGGGCGAGGGCGCCGGGGCGGGCGGCCGGCGGAAATCGAAACAGTCGGACATGTCGTCCGCCTTCCGGAGCCGGTCATTCCACGCCGCGACGCCAAACTGCGCGCAGCAGAACTTCAGCAGGCTGACGTGGGAGTGCAGCGCCTTGGAGACATACCCGGACCTGGCAAAGGGGCTGAGCGCCAGGCAGCCGACGCGGGACCCGTAGCGGAACTGCGTGCCGTTCGAGGCGGGATGCTGGCCGTTGCCCTGCCACGCTTCGACGTTCGGGGGATCGACGTGGTCGAACCACCCGCCCCAGTCGTCCCAGGTAATGAAGATGGCGACCTTCGGCCACAGCCCGCCTTTGACGATGGCGTTCACCTGAGCCACCGTCCACTGCGTGCCGTGCGTGACGTTCCCGACCAGCGGCTTGCCGCTATCTTGTGAGTCGGGCGGGTGTTCGCTGGCGTCGTGCGGCGCGTAGACCCACGACACGGTGGGGAGGGTGCCGGCGCCGGCGTCCCGGACAAACTGGTCGGAAGTCGTTTGATTCTGCTTGCCCAACCCGGCGATGAAGCTGAAGGCGTAGCCGCCGTAGTTCCGCCACGTCAGGGTGGCCTTCACCAAATTTGCGGGCAGCGACGGGAGCTGAAACACCGGGCCCCCCGTCCCGCGCCGGTACCCGGGCGGGTTCTCGATCACCGGGGAGTCCGCGGCGATCAGCATCAGGTGGTTGGGCGTGGACGGCCCCGCCACGTCGGTGAAATAGTTGTCGCACAGCGTGAACTGCCTCGCGTAGGCAAAGTACGCGGGAATGTCCTGTTCGGTAAACTGCAGGCGGGCGGCGGTCTGCTTTCGCGTCAACCAGGCCCCGTGCCGGTGATCCGGATCCCGCGCCGGCGGGTTGGGCGAGCGCGGCAGCGCCATCCCGTTGGCCCCCGGGAACGTGCCGAAGTAGTTGTCGAAGGCGTGGTTCTCCTTGATGATGAGCACAACGTGCTCGATCGGGCTCTTCGCACCCATGTGCGGGTCCTCTTTGGAGGGACGGACGGACCTACCGGCGGCGCTTCCGGCTGCGCTTCTGGCTGCGCCCGGCGGTGTGTGGAGCGGGAATCGGGCCTTCCGGCCCGTGGACGGCGTCCGAGTACTGGAACTGCACCGGAACGGTGCCGCTGCCGTCGGTGAGCGGCACTTCCTGCATCACCAGGCTGAGGTCGGGCTCTGCTTCGAAGACCGGAAAGTCGCCGCATTCCTCCCCCTGCGGGGACACCCACCCCAGGAACCGTTCGGCGCTGGGATCGTTCCCCGCCCTGATCGCATCCTCGACGTCCGCATCGGTTCTCGCCTCATTCAGCTCGTGGTAGAAGGTCGCGACGACGTTTTTCCAGGGCGCGTTGAAGGCCACGATCCCATTCGTGCGCCCGTCCGGCAGGACTTCGGAGAAGACGCCGACCGCGTAGTAGACGGTTGTCCCATCGGGCGGGTGCACGGAGCCGTGAAACCCGCCGAGCCCCTGGAGGGAACTGCTGCTGTCGATCGTCAGGACCGTTCCGCTGGGGAGCATGAAGTCGAACACCGTCGCGCCGAGGTCGAATCCGCTCAGCTGCCCCCGCGTGTACAACTGGCCGACCAGAGCCTCGACGTCGGCCTGCGAGATCGTGGCGGGCGGGGCGCCGGGCAGCACCCGCGACGGGGTGAAGCTGCTGGTGATCGATTGATTGGCAAAGTACTGCATCATCACGTTGTTGAGATGCGCATCGGACATGGCCGCCGCCAGCGCGGCATCGATGCTCTGCCGGATGCCCGGATCCCAGGCCTGCGTTCCGCCGACATACAGGTTGGTGAAGGCGAGACTCCGGAGGGTCTTGCCCCCGTGATACTGCAGATCGTGGTCGGGGGTGGGCGGCAAACCGCCCGCAATCATCTCCGGCCGCGCCCGGCCGTCCGGGACGCCCGTCACCGGACGGGCAGGTCGCCCTCCCGGACCGCGGCGCCGCACAACGACGTTCAGAGGTCGGGGTCCCATAGTTGTCGGTCCCCTCACCGCAGGGTCCCTACTAATTGATGCCGCTCGATCCACTCCCGCGCCCAGCGCAGCATGTAGGCGTTGGCTTCC
This sequence comes from bacterium, assembly GCA_035488355.1. Lineage (GTDB taxonomy): Bacteria > Sysuimicrobiota > Sysuimicrobiia > Sysuimicrobiales > Segetimicrobiaceae > Segetimicrobium. Next base: position 7,585 of record DATHLI010000205.1, read on the forward strand.
TCCTGCGTGGGGAATGTCTCAACATCGTTCGGCGAAATGAGATACTGAAGCTGCGGCGGACCCGACTCGACGACCACCGCCTTCGGCCTCCACCCCTTCTTGACGCCGCGGCCCGAGGGGACCCACTGCGATCGGGGCTCGATGCGATAACCGTTCTGCTCGATGACAGCATCGCTCATTCGGATGTCCTCCTGTGGCCTCTCGCCGGATAAGGTGTATGCCCGAATGAACGCCCTTCGAGACTTTCCATGGTTCCACTCCTCGCTGCCCATGATCCGTGTTCCGCTGTCCGTTATGATGTATTCCCAAATTCCGCGGGGTCATGAGCGGCGGGCTCCGGAATCCGGTACGTGAGCACGAGGGCCCAGGCCATCACGCCGACGAGGCCCGCCCACCCCACCGCGTACGAGGTGTGATCGACGAGAAACCCGAAGAGCGGCGGGGTCAACATCGTCGCCGTGTACATGAGCGTCATGCTCACCCCCATCGCGGTCGCGCCCTGGCCGGGCTCCGCGGATTCCGTGATCAGCGTGCTGTAGAGTCCGTTCCATCCGAGCAGGAGAATGCCCCCGATCAACGCCGCCAGTGCGACCGTGGAAGGATGGGCGAGGTGAGGCAGGGCGATCAGCCCGACCGGAAATACCGTCCCCGCGCCGACGCACCACACCAGCGCGGGCACGCGGCGCCCGCCGTACCGGCGATCGGAAAGCGCGCCCCACGCCAGCCGCCCGAGCACTCCACCCAGGTGCACGGCGACGAGCAGCACGGCGGCGGCGTGATTGCTCCACCCGAACCGATCGACCAGATAGAGCGCAAGGTAGCCCTGGTAGCAGAATTGCGCGATGACCAGGAGCATCGACGCCTCTGTCGTTCGGCGGACCCCCGTGTTCCTCAAGATCGCCCGGACCCGATCCACGATCGTGCCCGTGCCGGCGAGACGGCCTCCCCGCCCGTTCCCCCGCCCGATCGCCACCCCGGGACGCCGGCCTTGTGCGTCGTCGCGCAGGCCCAGCCAGCAGAGGATCCCCGTGAGCGCGCAGACCGCGGCCGCCCCGGCGAGCGCCGTCCGCCACCCGAAGGCGCCGGCGAGCGGCGGGAGCAGCAGCGCGGCGATCATGCCCCCGAGGGGCAGGCCCGCCTGCCGGATGCCCATCGCGGTTCCCCGCCCACCGGGGCCGAAGGCGGCCGCAACGGCCTTCGTCCCCGCCGTCTGCCCGCTCCCGTACCCCACCCCCGCGATGGCCAGCAGGAGGGCAACCGACCAGAAACCCTGCGCCCGTGTGATCAGCGTGGTCATGACGGCCGTGAAGAGCGCCCCGGCGGTGAGGACGACCGGTTCTCCCCACCGGTCGGCCAGGAGACCGATGGGAATGAAGAACAGCAGCGCTCCCAGGTCGAATGCGCCGAGCAGCAAGCCGACCTGTCCAAGCGACAACCGCAGCGCATCCCGCCAGAACGGGGCGAGGATCGGCAGGCCGAAGCGGATGCAGGTCAGACCGGCCTGCTGCAGGGTCGTCAGCGCGAGCACGCGGAGTCCGGACGGCTCGCGCGACGTCATCTCAGGGGGAAATGGCACTCCTCTCGCGGCCTAGAATTCCGCAATCGTCGGGTTGATAACGGTCTTCACCGCGGCAACTCGGTCGGCATCATCTCGCGAACATCTCTATGAGCGTAGCCAGAACACCCTCTTGTGTGCCTGTCGAAATACGCCCCAGACGTCTGATCAACCGCGCCCGATCCACTGTGCGCAACTGGTCAAGAACAATCTGGCCGGATTTGCCTTGGAACCGGCACGGTACCCGCGTGGGATATGTGCGTCCCTTGGTGCTCATCGGCGCGACGATGATGGTGGCGATGTGTTCGTTCATCTCGTCCGGTGAGATAACCAGGCACGGACGAGTTTTCTTGATCTCGCTGCCGATCGTTGGGTCGAGGGCGACAAGGTAGACGTCGAACCGCCTGATTACCACTCCCACTCTTTCGCCTGCCACTTTGTGAGCGCTGGCTGATCAAGAAGACGATCGTCGCCATGTACGGCCATCTGCCTGAAGGCGTCAGCCCATCCCTCCCGTGGACGGCGGGCGGAGCGAATGGTGAGACCGCCCCTATGGACAGACATCTCAACCTCTTCCCCAATCTCGAGTTGCTCCAACAACACCTTGGGGATTCGAATCCCGCGTGAGTTACCAATCCGCACCACGCGCGCCTTCGTGGCGTTAACCACTTTCATTCACCTCCCCCCAG
>DATHLI010000206.1:0-1552 GCA_035488355.1 bacterium
CCGGCTGCAGGTCGAGCACCCGATCACGGAGGTCGCGACGGGCGTGGATCTCGTCAAGTGGCAGCTCCGGATCGCGGCGGGGGAATCGCTGCCCCGGGAGCCCGTCGTCCCGCGCGGGCACGCGATCGAATGCCGGATCTACGCCGAGGACCCGGCCCAGGATTTCGCGCCGTCGCCCGGGCCGATTCTGGCGCTCCGGGAGCCGGGCGGCCCGGGGATCCGGGTGGATTCCGGCGTGTACGAGGGGTGGCAGATTCCCGTGGCGTACGATCCGCTGCTGGCCAAGATCGTCGCCTGGGACCGGACCCGGCCCGAGGCGATCGCCCGTTTGCGGCAGGCGCTGCGCCGGTACGTGCTGCTTGGCTGCCGGACAAACCTGACGTTCCTCCAGGACGTGGTGGGGCACGAGGCGTTCCGCAGCGGAAACACGACCACGCGGGTCATCGAGCAGCACTTCCGCGGGTGGCATCCCGCGGTCCCGGATGAGATCGTCGCGGTGGCGGCCGCCGCGGCGGCGCTCGGCGAGCAGGACCCCACGTTCCTCGTCCCCGGCGCCGGGGGGGACGCGGGCGGCGTTCCGGCGCGCGGTGAGCCCCAGGCCTTCCACGATCCTTGGGACGGCGTTGGACGGTGGCGGATGGGCGCCGGCCGTGGGTGAGCTGACGCTGCACCTCGGGGACCGCGCCGTCACGTGCGATGTGGAGCGGGAAGGCGATGACGTTGTCGTGCGGGCGGGCGGCGGGGCGCACCGCGTGCGGCTCAGCCCGCTGGGTGCGGGAATGCTTCGCGTGCGTATGGGGGACCGCTCGGCGATCGCCACCGTCGCCCGGCGGGGGGAGCGCTGGTACCTCCATCTGGACGGGCACACCCTCGAATACCGGGTCGCGTCCGGGGGCCGCCGCGGCGCCCCGCGAGCGTCGGGGGCCGGCCTCGTCGCACCCATGCCGGGCCTCGTCACCCAGGTGCTGGCCGGCGTGGGCGATTCGGTCACCGTGGGGCAGCCGCTGGTGATCATCGAGGCGATGAAGATGGAGCACGTCATCAGAGCCTCCCTCGGGGGGCGGGTCCGGGCGATCAACGTCCGTTCGGGCGACCAGATCAAGGGGGGGACCGTTGTGGTCGAGGTGTCCCCGGCGGAGGGCCCCGGGGGGAGGGCGCTGTGAATCCCCTGGACCGAGCGCCGCGCCGCGTTCGAGTGGTCGAGGTCGGGCCGCGCGACGGACTTCAGAACGAATCCGCGGCCGTGTCTATAGACGTGAGGGTGAAGTTCATCATGGGTCTCGCCGCGGCCGGGTGCCCGGTGATCGAGGCGGGGGCATTCGTGCGTCCGGACCGGGTCCCGCAGATGGCGAACACGGAAGAGGTCTTCCGGCGCCTTCAGGGAGTCCAGGGCCCGGTCTTCACCGCCCTCGTGCCCAACCGCCAGGGGATGGAGCGGGCCCTCCGGGCCGGGGCGCGCGAGGTCGCCGTCTTTACCGCGGCGTCGGAAGCCTTCGCCCGGCACAACATCAACATGGGGATCGAGGAGTCGCTCGCCGCGTTCCGCGAGGTC
>DATHLI010000207.1:0-8461 GCA_035488355.1 bacterium
CTGCTCGACGAACCATTCGCCGGAGTACACCCCGCGATCAAAGGCCGGATGGGGGAGGCGATTCTCGAGATCAACCGGCGGGAAGGCGTCGCCTTTCTCATCGTCAGCCACGAGATGGCCACTCTCCGGAGGCTGGCCGGCCGGATTTCGGTGATGCACAACGGCGCGTGGATCGCCGAAGGCACCCTCGACGAGGTCGCGCGCGACGCGCGCGTGATCGAGGCCTATCTCGGGAGCCGGCGGAGCCCGGGTGGCGCGGGCGATGCCTGACCCGGGGACCGCGGGCATGCTGTGGGTCGACCGCATCTCCGCGGGATACTATCCGGGCATCGACGTCCTGAGCGATCTCACCCTCCGGGCGACGCCGGGCCGGATCACCGCGGTGATCGGGCCCAACGGCGCCGGGAAATCGACGCTCCTGCGCGCGGTGTTCGGGCTGATCCACCCTCGCGCGGGCCGCATCGTGTTCGAGGGGCGGGACGTCCAGGGGCTGGCCGCCTTCGCCCGCAAGCGGCTGGGAATCGGCTACGTCCCGCAGGGACCGAGCACGTTTCCCCAGATGACGGTGGAGGAGAACCTGCTCGTTGGGGGGTGGACGATCCGGCGGGCCCGGCCGGCGCTGCGGGAGCGTCTCGAGCACATCTACGAGCTCTTTCCCCAGCTTGCGGGAATCCGGAGGGCACGGGCGGCGGTGCTGAGCGGAGGGCAGCTCCGGATGCTCTCCATCGCGAAGGAGCTCGTCGCCATGCCCGCGCTGCTCCTGGTCGATGAGCCCACCGCCGGGCTCGCACCGCGGGTGGCCGGTGACGTCTACGACCTCCTTGTGCGCAGCCGCGCGCTCGGGATCGCCGTCCTGCTCGTGGATCAGAACATCTCCGAGGCCGTTGGGGTGGCGGATGATGTCTACCTGATCGTGATGGGCCGGGTCGAGCGGGAGGGTTCGGGAGAGGTCTTCGCGCGAGACCTCCGCGCCATCATCCAGGAGACGCTGATGGGGGGAGGGACGGTATGAAGAGAAGGGTGGCGGTGAACATCGCGGTGGGGACGCTCGTCGCCGGGCTTGCCGGCGGCGGGACCGTGGGATGGCCGGCCTCCGCCTCCGTCACGCTGGGGGTGCTCACCCCGCTCTCGCCCCCCGGCGATGCCTCGGCGGGGCAGTTGATCGTCCGCGGCGCCGAGCTGGGGGTCCGGTACATTAATACCGTGATGGGCGGCGTGTTCGGCGGCAAGGCGGGGTGCGCGGCGCCCGCGGCCCAGGTGAGGCTGGCGGTCGAAGACTCGAGCGGAGTGCCGGAGAAGGCGATCGCGGGATTCCGGCGGCTCGTTTCGGAAGACCAGGCGGTCGGTGTGTGGGGGGCGTTTCACAGCTCGGCGATGCTGGCGGCGGCCCCGCTGGCGGATGAGTTCCAGGTGCCGTACATCAGCACCGCGGCCTCGGCGGCCGACATTACCAAGAAGCACTTCGCGGCGGTCTTCCGGACCCACCCCATCGACCCCGACCGGGCGGCGGCGTGGCTGGGATTTGTCCAGGCGCAGGGCTGGCACAAGGTCGCGATGCTGGCCGAGAACACGGACTACGGCATCGGACTGGTCGAGGCCACCAGGTCGCTCATCGCGGCCGGGAAGGCCAACGTCACCCTGGACGCGGTGGTCTTCGACCGGACCTCTTCGGATCTGACCCCCCAGCTGCTGAAGTTCAAGTCGGAAAAGCCGGACCTGGTATTGAACGTCGGGGTCGGGACCCCCGCCTATCTGATCGTCAAGCAGGCTCACGATATCGGGCTGTTCCCCGAGACGCCGATGCTGGGGTCCTACGATTTCCCGGTGCGGCCGGAATACTGGAAGAACCTCGGACCGGCGGGGAACTCCCTGGCGTTCATCTCCTACTACCACCCGCGGATGGCGCTGTCCCCGCTCGGCCGATGGGCGGCCGTCGAGTACGCGAAGCGGTACAAGGACGTCGCCATCTACGCCAACCTCAACTCGTTCGGCGACGCGGTCATCCTCGCCGAGGCGATGAACCAGGCCTGCAGCAGCGATCCGAAGCGCATCATCGCCGCCCTCGAGCGCGGCCATTTCGACACCTGGATCGGCGGCGGGGTGACCTTCCCCCGGGCCGAGGGAGTGTACTGGCACCAGTGGTCTCCCCCCATGATCATCCTTCAATATACACAGGTGGACCAGACGTACGATCAGGCGCCGATCCTGTACCCGGCGGGGATGAAGACGGGGACCTACACGGCGCCGCGCTGACCGCCGCTGCTGATGGACACGACCCTGATCGCCCAGTACGTCCTGGCGGGCCTGGTGATCGGGGTGATCTACTGCGTCATGGCCGTGGGGATCACCTTCATCTACAGCGTCATGAAGATGATCAACTGGGCGATGGGGGAGTTCTACATGATCGGGGGGTACCTGCAGTACCTCCTGATCACCCTCTGGCTCGGCCCGTCCCGCTGGTATCTCGCCCTGCCGCTCGCGGTCCTCGGCGCCGGCCTGCTGGGCATGCTGATCCAGCGGGTGCTGCTCCGGCCGATGTTCGTCGGGCAGGTCGAGCGGCTGGACGAGTACGCCACGATCGTGACGATCAGCCTGACCGTCCTGTTCAGAAACCTCGCCATCGTGCTCTTCGGGCCGTACCAGTTCTCCCCGCGTGATTACGCCCCGGCGGTGATGCTGGGGCCGCTGCCGCTCAACGGCAGCCGGCTCGTCGCCCTGCTCGGCGCGATCGTCCTCCTGGGCGTGTTTGCGGTCGGGACCCGGTGGACATGGTTCGGGCGGGCCCTGCGGGCGGCGGCGCAGAACCGCCTGGGGGCGCTGTCGGCGGGGATCAACCTGCCCTGGGTGGACACGCTCGCCTTCGGCATCGGGGTGGGGCTCGCCGGAGCGGCCGGGGCCCTCCTGGCCCCGGTGTTTCTCGTGTTCCCGGAGAGCGGGGCGCTGAGCACCGTCAAGGGATTCGAGATCATCGTGATCGGCGGCCTCGGTTCGCTGCCCGGGAGCATCGTCGGCGGGCTCCTCCTGGGTCTGGTGGAGAGCCTGGGGTCGGTCTTCTTCTCCCCCTCGTTTCGCGATGTCTACGGATTTGGGCTGCTGTTGCTGATTCTCGCGCTGCGGCCGGCCGGGCTGTGGGGCGAGCAGACCCGCGAGGCGTAGGCGGCGGCTTCCCGGGCTCAGGCGTCCGCTGGGCGATCGCCGCCGGCGGCCTCCTGCTGGCCGCACTGGCGCCCGCGGCCCTGACCGACTACCCGGTCCACGTGCTGACCGTCGCGTGGTACTACGTCATCCTGGCCTCGAGCTGGAACCTCATCGCGGGCTACGCGGGGCTCTTCTCGCTCGCGCACCACGTCTTCGCGGGGATCGGCGGGTACGCGTCGGCGCTGATGGTGATCCGCACCGGCGTGCCGGTGCCGGTCGGGATCGCCTGCGGGGGCGTGCTCGCGGGCGCGGCCGGGTACGTGATCGGCGCCCTCACGCTGCGGATGCGCGCCCTCTACCTGGCCCTGGCGACCTGGGCGTTCGCGGAGTCCACCCGCGTCTTCGTCTCGATGGAATACGGGATTACCCGGGGTGATCTCGGGCTCCCCGTGCCCAGGCTGTTCCACACGTCCTCCCCCCGGGGATATTACGAGGTGTTTCTGCTGCTGGCCGCGGCGACGGTCGCGGGCCTGGCGCTCCTGCTGCGCTCGCGGATCGGGTACCGGCTGCGGGCGATCCGGGATGACGAAGGCGCCGCGCGGGCGGCGGGGGTCAATACGGTGCGGTGGAAGCGCTTCGTCTTCGCCGCGAGTTCCGGCATCGCCGGGATCGGCGGGGCCGCCTACGGGCACTACATCGGGCTGTTGAGCCCCGTCGGGATGAGGTTCGACGAGATGGCGCTGATCATCATCATGGTGATCCTCGGCGGTCAGCGCACCCTGGCCGGGCCGGTGATCGGCGCGCTGCTGGTGGAGACCGTCTCGGAGGCGCTTCGCGCCTACGGGCAAATCCGGATGGTCCTGTTCGCCCTCGTGGTGCTCGGGGTGATGCGCCTCTACCCGCCCGGGCTGGCCGGCCTCGCCCGGGAAGCCGCACGCGCGCGGCGCCGCGGGGGAAGCCCCTCAGCGTAGGTACGGCCGGAGGTCGACGGCGCGTCCCTGCTCCGCGGACAGGTACGCTCCGTAACAGACGAGGGTGACATCGCGGGCGAGCATGGCGCCGCTGATGGGCTCGCGGTCGCCGGCCGCGGCCTCGCAGAAATCCTGCAGCTCCGCGGGGAACCCGTTCATCCAGTGCTCGTCTCCGCTGGTGAACTGCCACCCGGCGGACGTCTCGACTTTCTCGCGGATGTACTCGCCGCCGAAGAGGCCGGCGCGGGGCGCGTAGGCGACGACGCTCGTGTTGGGGACGTTGTTCGCATGCACGACGGCCTTGCTGCTGTAGATCGAGAGCACGTTCTGGATGCCGCCGAGGACGATGTCCGAGGCGGTGATCTGCGCGACGGTGTCGTCATCGAACGTCAACAGCAGCGCCCCCCAGTCCTCGGAATCGACCCAGCCCTCGCGGATGAATTTCTCCTCGTCGGCGAGGAACCCGCGCGTGTGGGTGAGCCGGGCGACGGAGGCGAGGACCCCGGCCGGCCGGACGGGCGCGCCGTATTTCCGGCGGCCCTCGTCGTACTTGAGCTGGAGGGCGGCGCCGAGGGGGTGGCATCCCTTGTTGATCACGCTCCCCCCGCCGCTGTAGCGCCACTGCCGCGCGTAGTCGGAGTGGGTGCCGCTGTGCGACTCTTCGGCGACGATTCTCAAGATCGCCCCGCCGGTCCGCTCGACGAGCCGGGCCGCCTTGCGGACGTTGGGGCTGTACACCCAGTTCTCCGCGTAGTGGAGCCGCACCCCGGCGCGGGCCATCGCGGCCAGCGCACGGTCGGCATTGTCCAGCGCCCCCGCCAGCATCTCGGCGCGCCCGAACCGCGTCCCCACCATGGGCTCCCCGTCGCCGAAGAACCCGGTGAACGGCTTCTCGCAGATGACCGCCTTCCGCGCCTCGGCGCAGCGCAGGATCAGCGGCACGTGCTGGTAGTTGGAGACGCACAGATCGACCAGATCGATCTCTGGTTCGTCGAGCAGAGCGTCCACCGTCGGGTAGATGCGCTCGATCCCGTGCCGCCGCGCCAGCGCCTGACTCCGCTCCGTGCTGCGCGATGCGATCCCCGCGATCCGCACGTCGACGCCGCGGACGCCGGCATAATTTTCCAGATGAAGGTTCGCGGCGAAACCGGCGCCGACGATGCCGACGGTGACGCGTCGAGAGGCGGTCACGGCTCCATCCCTCCCTAACGATTGTGCCGGTATGGATCGAGCAGATCGCGCAGGCCGTCGCCGACCAGGTTGAGCGAGAAGACCAGCACCACGATCGACACGCCGGGAAAGAACGCGTACCAGGGGGATTGAAACAGGTAGTCGCGCGCGCTCGACAGCATCACCCCCCACTCGGGCGTGGGCGGCTGGGCCCCCAGGCCGAGGAAGCTGAGCGACGCCTCGTAGAGGACGGCGTAGGCGAAGCCCAGGGACACCAGGACCGCGAGCGGACCGATCAGGTTGGGCAGCAGGGTGCGGACAATAATGTAGGGGGTGGAGGCGCCCACGGCGCGGGCCGCCACCACGTACTCGAGCTCGCGCTCCCGGAGGATGGCCGAGCGCGACACCCGCGCGAAATTGGGCAGCGAGGCCAGCGCGATCGCCGCCACCACGCCCGGCTCGCCGGGGCCGAGCACGCTCACCATGGCGATGCCGAGGAGCACCACCGGGAACGCGAAGAAGATGTCGATGAGGCGCCCAGTGACGGCGTCGTAGGCGCCGCCGAAGTAGCCCGCGGTCAGCCCGACGGCGCTGCCGATCAGCGCGGCGAGCAGCACGGCGGCGCTGCTGGCGAGCAGCGTCAGGCGCGCCCCGAAGACGATCCGGCTCAGGAGGTCCCGCCCGAACTCGTCGGTGCCGAACGGGTGCAGCCGGGAGGGCGGCTGCAGCGTGGCCGCCATGTTCTGGCGGTCGGGAGCATACGGAGAAAACGCTCCGGCCGCGAGGGCCGCGACGCACAGGAGCAGCACCACGCCCAGGCCGAGCGTGAGGCTCCACCGCCTGGCCGCCCATCCGATGGCTCTCCGCGCTCCCCGCGCCCGCGCCGCGCGCGGCACCGCGCGGTTCCCCCGGTCGAGATCGAGTCCGGTGGCGACGCCCGGCGCCGCGGTCCGCACCTGGGTCCTCACTCCCAGCCCGCCGCCCGGCCGAGCCGGACGCGTGGATCGAGGAGCGGGTAGAGGAGATCGACGGCCAGGTTGATCAGGACGAACGACGTGGCGATCAACAGGATGATGCCCGTCGCCACCTGGTAATCGCGGTTCAGGATCGCGTTCAGCACCAGCCTGCCCATGCCCGGCAGCGCGAAGACGGACTCCGTGATGACCGTCCCGCCCAGCAGGTATCCCATCTGCACGCCCAGGACGGTCATGAACGGGATGAGCGCGTTGCGCATGGCGTGGCGGACCAGGACCATCGCGGCGGCCAGCCCCTTGGCGCGGGCGGTGCGGATGTAGTCGGCGTTGAGCACGTCGAGCATGCCCGCCCGCAGGTAGCGCATCAACTGGGTCGAGGCGAAGGTCCCGAGCGCGATCGCGGGGAGGATCATGCTGCGCAGGTTGTGGGCCAGGCCCGCGGACAGCGGGGCGAACCCGCCGGCCGGCAGCCAGCGCAGCTCGACGGCGAACAGGTAGATCAGCATGATGCCGAGCCAGAACCCGGGGACGGACAGTCCGACGAACCCGGCCGCCGTGGCCCCCAGATCGAACCAGGACCTGGGCCGGACGGCCGAGACGATCCCGCTCGGGACGGCGATCAGGAGCGCGACGAACAGGGCGAGCATCGCCAGCTCGAACGTGACCGGAAACGCCCTCCGCACCAGCTGCAGGACCGTTTGATGGCTGAAGTAGGACTCGCCCAGGTTCCCTCGGGCGATATTGGCCATCCAGACCCCGTACCGGACGTGGACGGGGCGGTCCAGCCCCCACTGGTGGCGGAGGCCGGCCACCACCTCGGGCGGGGCCTCCGCGCCCGCCAGGACCCGGGCGGGATCCCCGGGGATGAAGTACGTCACCAGGAAGACCAGGACCGTGATGCCGACGAGCGTGGGGATCACGCTCAGCCCGCGCCAGATGAGGTACCGGGTCATGGCCGTCGGGGTTGCGGTCAGGCCATCGGGGCGGCCGTCCGGGGCTCAGGCGAGCCAGACATCGGCGAAGCTCTGCTGGAAGGCCGGGTGCGGCACGAATCCCTGCACGTGCGGCCGGTGGGCATGCGCCGTCGACCGATGGCAGTAGATCGGGCCCGGGAGGTACTCCAGCCACAACTCCTGCACTTTGGCGTACGCCGCCCTGCGCGCCCCACGGTCGAGCGTCGTCGCGCCCTTCCGCAGCTCGTCGACGTACCTCGGGATCGTCTCGGGCGTCAGGCCGCCCACGTTCGCGGGGTTGGGGGGGAAGAGCAGCCCCGCCGAATACGTGAGGGCCGGATCCGTCGACCCCCGCGGCGGATAATCCACCGCGGCGTAGAAGTCATGGCTCTGATTCAGGCGGGCCGCCCACTGGGCGATGTCGACTTCCTCGATCGCCGGCCGGTATCCGGCGGAGGCGAAAGTGGCCTGCAGCAGCGTGGAGATGACCTTGAACTCGGGGTACCCCGACGGCACGAGGAAGCTGAACTCCAGCCCGCGTCCGCGGGGGAACCCCGCCTGCTCCAATAGCTTCGCCACGGTGTCCGGATTGTACGCGTACGCATCCTCGGTCTTCGGGTCGAACGCCCAGTGCTGGGGAGTGAACGGGCTGTTGTCAGGACGCCCCAGCCCGGCGAGGAAATTTTTGATGAACCCCTGGCGGTCGAGCGCCCAGCCCATCGCCTGCCGCATCTCGACCTTATTAAATGGAGGCCTGCGCTGGTTGAGATAGACGACGAACATCTGGTCCGCCGGGGGCACGACGGCCACAACGACGCTGTGATCGGCCCGCAGGCGCGGGACCTCCTGCAGGCTGAAGTCGTAGACGAGGTCGACGTCCCCTGCCAGGAGCTGCGAGATCCGGGTCTGGAGCTCCGTCACCGGGCGAAAGACGATCTTGTCCACATGCCCGGCCCTGGCCTCGTTCCAGTAGTTCGGGTTTCGCTCGAGCGTGACGTGGTCGTTCGGAATCCACTCCACGAACTTGTAGGGGCCCGAGCCGATGGGGGTCCGCTTGGCCAGATCCGTGCCCGCGCTGCGCGGGACGATATCGACGTACGTGAAGGCCGGGATCAGCTGGTTCTCGATCGCCGCGGTCTTGATCTTGAGGTGCGTCTCGTCGAGCACCAGGACCTCCTTGATCGGGCCGATGAACCCGCGCAGCCACGAGCCCACCCTGGGATCCCGGATGCTGTCGATGGTGAACTTGACGTCC
>DATHLI010000208.1:0-16741 GCA_035488355.1 bacterium
GAGCGGCTGGGTCCTCTACGCGAGGACCGTTCGTGCCAACCTGCTGAGCATTCGCAGCCTCGAGTATGTCGAGGCCGCCCGGGCGCTGGGGGCGGGCGGGCTCCGGATCATCTTCCGCCACGTCCTCCCCAACACCACGGCTCCCATCCTCGTCATCGGCACTTCCCAGTTCGCCACCATGGTACTGCTCGAAACCGGCCTCAGCTTTCTCGGGCTGGGGATTCAGGCGCCCCGGCCATCCTGGGGAAACATGATGGCCGAGGGACGGGATTACCTGAGCAACGCGTGGTGGCTGGCCACCATCCCCGGCGCCGCCATCTCGCTCGTCGTGCTCGGCGCCAACCTCTTCGGCGATGGGCTGCGCGACCTCCTCGATCCCCGACTCCGCCACCGCTGACTCCGGGCTCGGGCCTCCTCTGGAACGGTTTCTCGGGCGCACGCCTTCGCAACAAGCCGGGAAGGAATCGCGCGCGGCGCCAGCAAACGTCCTCTACCCGCGGGGGGTCTGGTCGCGACCGACGATGCCGGCGCGACAAGGCCGACCCCATCCCCGCGGCGAGGAGAGATTGCCGTGGCCGATCACGTCCCGCACCTCAAGAAAGTCCCCCTCTTTCACGACATTCCAGAGGCGCAGCTGCGGCGCATCGCCAACGGGATCAAGGAGCGTCGCTACGAACCCGGCGCGGCGATTGTCTCCGCGGGCGAAGCCGGGCACGGCTTCTACCTGATCGTGGAGGGACGGGCCGCCGTGCAGCGCAATGAACGGACGGTCCGGACGCTGGGCCCGGGAGATTACTTCGGAGAACTGGCGCTCGTGCGGGAGACGCCCCGCTCAGCGACGGTGGTCGCGAAGGAGCCGACGACCTGCCTGGCGCTGACGCGCTGGGACTTCAAGGGCATCCTGGACGCCAACCCGGCCATCGCCATCCGCCTGCTGGAGACGGTAGCGAACCGGATCCAGGACGACGAGGGCATGCACTAGCCCACGCTTCCGATAGGAGATTGCCGGCCACGCCACCCGCAAAGCGCCTGACCCTAGGCCGAGACGGTCGCCTCCGCCTCGCGCACACGCCGCGACAGCGTGCTCATGATCTTGAGTCCCAGGGACGGCGCCGCGTTCAACAGCGACCAGAACTCCCGGCGGCCGACCACCAGCAGCTTCATATCCACCGCCGCCTCCACGGTCGCCGAGCGGGGACCGCCGTCGATCAAACTCATCTCGCCAAAGAACTCACCGGGCCCGAGCCGGGACGTCCGTCCGCGGGCTACCTTGACCGTTGCGTGCCCGTCGATGATCACGAAGAGTTCCTGCCCGGTCTCGCCGGCGGTCGCCAGCCGTTTGCCCTCGGGGATATCCAGTTCATCGGCGAGCCCGGCGATCCGCTCAAGCTGTTTGCGCGACAGATCCCGAAACAGCGGCACCTTCTGAAGCAGGGCTACCTTGCTCGACTTTCCGAACATCGGCGTCGCTCCCCTGAATCGGCTGGTCCCCTGGTTCACGACGTCCGGCAGGCTTTCCTCCTGACCGGCTGACTTGTCCCCCCAGGCGTCCATCCTCATCGTCTCCCGGGCGCTGGCGCGCCTGGGCCTGCATCCCGCGGGCGCCGCCCCCTTTCCGAGATCGCTCGCGCCGATGCTGGCCGAAGCAGCGCCGCATCCGTTCAACGACCCCGACTGGGTGTACGAGCCAAAGTGGGATGGCTTTCGCGTCGTCGCCCAGATTCACAACGGCGCGGTGCGCCTGCTCTCCCGCAACCTCTATTCGTTCACAGAGACGTTCCGGCCGGTCGCCGAGGCGCTCCGGGCGTTCCCGACGAGCCTGGTGCTCGATGGAGAGATGGTGGTGCTGAACGAAAACGGGCTGCCCGATTTCGAGGCCGTTCAGCAGTGGCTCCACCCGCGGAAGCGTATGTCGGGGGTGCTCGCCTACATGGTGTTTGACTGCCTCTACGTCCACGGCCATCCGCTTCTCACCCGGACGCTCGAGGACCGCCAGGCGGTCCTGCGCGGCCTGCGTCCCGCCCTGGCCGCGGATGCGGTCCGGATCACCGAGACCCTCTCGGGGATGGACGGGCGGCTCGCCTTCAGGGAGTGCGCCAGGCTCGGACTCGAAGGCGTGGTGGCCAAGCGGCGGGCCAGCCTTTACCGACCGGGGGTGCGGACGCCGGATTGGGTAAAAATCTCCGTGCGGCACCGCGATGAATTCGTCGTGGGCGGCTACCTCGCCAGGCGCCCCGGCCACCTCGGCGCGCTCATTGTGGGGCAGTACGATCGCAGCGGCCGGCTGCGGTACGCGGGGGTCGTGGGAAGCGGCCTGTCGGAGGAGACTCGCCGGCGCATCCTCCGGGATCTCCAGGCGATGCCGCGGAAGACCTGTCCGTTCGTGCCGGCGCCCACGCTGCGGGATCATTTCGGCGAGGTGCGAAAGCCGATCGAAGCGAGGAGTGGAACCACGGTCACGGACGTTTCCCCCCGCTGGGTGAAACCCGCCGTCGTGGTCGAGGTGGAGTATAAGCAGCGCACGGCCAACGGCCTCCGCCATGCGGCGTTGAAAGGTCTGCGGCCCGACAGGGCCGCGCGGGACGCGGTGCTACCCGCGGGTGCCTGAGGGCGCGTGAAGCCAGCGGTCGGCCCACCGCTGAACCTCGGCCACGACCCTTTTGAGATCCCGGCCCTTGGCGGTGAGCTCGTACTGGATACGCACCGGCGTCTCCGGGTGCACCCGCCGCCGCACCAGGCCTTCCGTCTCGAGTTCCTTGAGACGCTCCGAGAGCAGGCGGTCGTGCAACCCGGGGACCGCCTCCAATAGCTCCCCGAACCGGCGGGAGCCGGTCATCAGCACCTCGATGATGGCGCCGGTCCAGCGCTTGCCCACCAGCTCGATGGCCTTGTGATACAGCGGACAGATCTGCGCAACGTCCTTCATCAGCGGCGCCTCTCCTTCCCCACCTTATTATACTAATAAAAAGGAAGCAACTTGACAAGAGGAAGCGAATGGCGTACCCTTACGGAAGGTAAGTGACCTAGACGACTTGCAGTCTGCCTTGAGCAGCGTTGAAACATGCGGAGGTGAAACGGGATGGATGTTGCACTGGTGATTCTTCGACTGACGGTAGGCCTGCTCATTGCCGGGCATGGAGCGCAAAAGCTCTTCGGTCTGTTTGGGGGGCACGGGCTGCGCGGCACCAGCGCGTTCCTCGGGTCGGTCGGATATCGGCCGGCCCCCTTTTGGGCGTTCCTCGGAGGGCTGTCGGAGTTTGCCGGCGGCCTGCTCTTTGCCATCGGGTTCCTGAGCCCTCTGGGCTCGATCGCGATCGGCTCGGCGATGCTGACCGCGATCACGAAGTTCCACTGGGGGAAGCTGTGGAATACCGGCGGAGGTTTTGAGTACCCGCTCGTTCACCTGGCGGTGGCCATCGCGGTCGGGATCTCGGGTCCGGGCGCGTTCTCTCTGGACGCCCTTCTGGGGACCCACCTTCCGTCGAGCCTCACGACGATCGTCGTGGTCGCGGCGATCATCGGGTATCTCTGGGGCATGATCCACTCGGCCCGCAAGCCGGCAGAAGTGCAATCCCGCCCGGCCACCGCGTAACAGCGGCGTTCACAGACCGGACCAGGCGGGGGCGGCATCACCGGGCCGACATTCGGTGGTGCCGTCCCCCGCCGTCTTGGTCCGCGGAACCGGGCGGCCCCGCAGGCTGCTCCCTATCTGGCGAGCGCGAACGCCTTCTTCAGCACCGTGGCCACCGACACCGTCTCGGAGACCTCCCGGTTGCCGAGCGCGACGTTGATGAGCAGCATCTTGAGGTCGTCGCGTCCCGAGGCGATCCGCGCCAGCCGGTTGAGCAGCGCGGCGTTTAAGGATGCGTCGCGCACCCGCCGGCAGAACGCGAACAGCCGGCCAAACCGCGCGCGCAGGTGCCGGTCATACTCTTCGAGGTGCTTCAGCGACAGGGTACCCTCCGCCAGCCCGCGCGCGGCGTGCTCGGCGGCAATCTGCGCCGACTCCAGGGCGTAGTCGATTCCTTCGCCGGTCAACGGGTTCACCAGCCCCGCCGCTTCGCCCACCAGGAGCATGCCGCCCCCAAAGGTCGGAGCGTCGGGGAAATCTACGCGGAGGGGATATGATTTCGCCGGCCCGGCCTGACGGGCTCCGTCGAGCACGGCGCTGACGAACCGGCCCCGGAGGAACATGTCGAGGGCCGCGCGGGGGCTGGCGGGCGCACGGCGGGACCACCGCGGCGGAAAGAAACCCGCGCCCACGTTGGCCGACGACGGCGAAACCGGAAAAATCCAGCCGTATCCGGGGAGCGGAACGCCGTCGAACCGGATCTGGATGCGATCGGTCAGACCCCGGATACCGTCGAAGTACGCGCGGGCGGCCAGCATCACCGCCGGCGCCTTCGCGAGCAGGCCCAGCCGCTTCAGCAGGCCAATGGAAGCGCCCGTCGCCAGCATCGCCATCCGGGCTTTGATCACCAGCGGACGCCCGGCCTGCTCGGCCTTGATCACGACCCCCCCGGCCGCCGCCTCCACGCCGCTGACGAGCACTCCGCCCTCGAACTGCGCTCCACTCTGGATCGCGCGCTCGCGGAGAACGTCGTCGAGCGTGATCCGCGGAACGACCAGCATCGACGCGGGCACACCGCGCTGCGATGGAACCGAAGCGCCGGTGGAGTAGCCGTCGGGTGAGACGATCTCCACCCCGCTGATCGGCCGCCCCACCCGGAGCAGGGCGTCGAGGACGCCCATATCGTGCAGCACCGCGGCCGCTCTGGGCGTCAGGCCGTCGCCGCACGTCTTTTCGCGGGGGAACTCGGCTTTGTCGAGGAGCAGGACGTCAACCCCGCGCCTGGCGAGATAATGCGCCGCCGCAGACCCGCCCGGGCCTGCCCCGACCACCACCACGTCACGCCCTTCCCCCATTGGGGGCGATGTCTTCGCCACCGATGGGAGGCGACCCTATCGAGCGGGATCCGAGGCGTCCGTGAACAAGATCCTGAGCGCGGGTGGGGAAGAATGACGACAGCCGCCCGGGCTCGTGCCCGAGCGGCTGTCGTGCTGCCGATCCTGATGCGTTACTTACTTCTCGTGGTTGTTCACGAACGTGCCATCAATCGTGTTCGGGCCGGCCATGACGCCCTGGGGGGTATCCGTGGTGCTTGTGATCAGCTGATCCCCAGGGGACTGGAGCAGCCTCGGATCCACGTTGCCCTCTGCCAGCGCCGCGGAAGCGGTGAAGGCCAGAATCGAACCGAACACTGCTACTGCCAGTAGCTGCCGCATCTGAATCCATCTCCTTCTTCTTGCTGATTTGGAGCGTCTCTTATCTCCATGTCTCATATACCCATCGCAGGCAGTGAACATTCCCAAACCGGCCTGTTTTCACGAAGTCGTTACACGCATTCGATGCGTGGTTCCCTTAAGGGATCCCCCCCTACGGTCGTTTCTTTCCTCTCAGTCGCACTGCTTACAACCGGTGCCTTGCTCAAATCTTGCCTCAAACATCATTGATCGCTGCCGAGCTCCAGCGGGGGGAAACAGGCCGGCCGCCCGAGCACCCCGCTCGAGCGGCCGGCCTGTTCTGGATCTTGGTGCTTACTGGTTCTCGTGGTTCTGGTCGGAAGACACGTACACTCGCTGAGGCGTGTCCGGACCGGCCACCACGCCCGGCACCGTATCCGTGGTGCTGGTGACCATCTCATGCTCGGGGAACTGGAAGAACTTCGGATCGGCGTTCCCCTCCGCCAGCGCCGCGGAAGCAGTGAAGGCCATGAACGAACCAAGAACTGCTACCCCGAGAAGCTTCCGCATCTGA
The DNA here is from genome assembly GCA_035488355.1 of bacterium. Lineage (GTDB taxonomy): Bacteria > Sysuimicrobiota > Sysuimicrobiia > Sysuimicrobiales > Segetimicrobiaceae > Segetimicrobium. The sequence continues at coordinate 5,819 of DATHLI010000208.1, forward strand.
ACTCATCTCCTTCCTGTCTGATTTGGAGCACCCACCCTCTCCGCATCTCTCTACCAGCAACGTGCGCTGAACATTCCCGAACCGGCCCGCCTTCACGAAGTTGTTACTTTTTCACACCGGACTCGCCTTAAATTTGACGCCACCGCTCGAAACTGGTACAATCTGTCTGTCGTCATAGATGCGTTCTGTGAGGGATGCCGGACGACGTCCCTCCTTGTGTATCGCAGGCCTTCTTCGTGGGGAGTAGGTTCCGGCGAGACACGCGCAGAGTGCCGGCACCGATTCCCGCGGCAAAGCCGCACCCGGCGATCAGCCGGAGCACGAAGGAGGCGATTGTTATTCTAGCGACGAAACAGACGGCGACACCGCACACGGAGACTGCTCCAACGTTCGGCGGGCTCGCCCTGAGCCCGGAAACTCTGCGGGCCGTACACCGGCTCGGGTGGAACCAGCCAACCCCCATACAACAGCAAGGCATCCCGGTCATGGCCGGCGGCAAGGATATGATCGGCCAGGCGGAAACCGGCTCCGGGAAGACCGGCGCCTACGGGATCCCCATCGTCGAGCGACTGAATCCGTCGTCTCGAACTCTTCAGGCCCTGATTCTGGCCCCCACACGCGAACTCGCCCTGCAGATCGCCGACGACTTACGGGCACTGGGGCGCGAGCGGCGCGTCTCCGTCGTGGCCTTGTTCGGCGGTTCCTCGATTATCCGGCAGATGGAAGAGTTGCGGCAGCGCCCGCAGATCGCAGTCGCGACCCCCGGGCGTTTGCTGGACCACATGCAGCGGCGGACGGTCCACCTGGGGTCGGTCGCCGTGATGGTGCTCGACGAGGCCGACCGGATGCTGGACATGGGCTTCCTCCCCGACGTGTCGAAGATTCTGTCCCAGACGCCGCCGGCACGGCAGACCGCCCTGTTCTCCGCCACTATCTCGCCGGAGATCCACGAGATCGCGCAGCGGTGGATGCGCACGCCAACCTGGGTGCGGATTGCGGCGCCGCTTCCGACGGTCGATTCGATCGAGCAGTTTTACCTCGAAGTCGCGGAACAGGACAAGGTCAAAGCGCTCCGGCGCCTCATGCGCGACCAGGCGATTTCCTCCGGCCTCGTGTTCCGCCGGACCCGTCACCGCGTCGACCGGCTGGCGCGCTCGCTGGACCGCGAGGGAGGGGTTGGGGTGCTCCATGGCGGCCTGCGCGAGTCGGCGCGCCTGCGGGCGCTCCGGGCGTTCGAAGAGAAGCGGACCCGCCTCTTGATTGCCACGAACGTCGCCGCCCGCGGCCTGGATCTCTCGAACATCTCCCACGTCATCAACTTCGACATGCCGGAAGACATCGAGACCTACGTCCACCGCGTCGGGAGAACGGCGCGCATGGGCCGCGCCGGGACGGCCATCACCTTCGTCGGGCAGTACGACATCGAGATGTTTGAACAGCTCAGGAAAAAGTTTGGCGAAACCTTAAAGCGCCACCCGCTGAACATCTACGCGTGATCGGCCCGTAGAGGCACACGCTTTACCCGGTCGCTTTCATGCCGAAGGCGATGCCGGCGGCGGTCATCCGCAATACGCGCATCAACTCCTCGGGATCCCCGCGCTGCCGGCGCCACCGGTTGAGGAAGTGGAGCTGCAAGAAGTTCAGGGGATCGACGTACGGGTTCCGCAGGCGGAGTGATTCGGCCAGGACCGGGTTCTGCGCCAGCAGCGTTGGCCGGCTGCAGACATCAAGCACATGCCGTCGTGTCCGGTGGTATTCCGCGCAAATCTGCCCGAAGACGAGGTTCCGCAGCCGAGGTGGACGAACCAACTCCGCGTACCGGCCGGCGATCTCGAGGTCGGTCTTCGCCAAGGATACCTCGGCATTGTCGATCAGCGCCGCAAAGAACGGCCACCTCTGATACATCGCGCGGAGGATCTCGCGCCGGTGGGGGAACCTGCGCACGAACGTTTCCAGCGCGGACCCAAGGCCGTACCACGCCGGCAGGCAGTGACGGGACTGGGTCCAGGCGAACACCCAGGGGATGGCGCGGAGCTCCTCGATGCTGCGGGACCTGGTGCGCCGGCTGTGTCGCGAGCCGAGCCACAGGCGCTCGATCAGATCGATCGGCGTCGCTTGAAGAAAGTACCGGAGGAATCCCGGCGTCTCGTAGACGAGCCGCCGGTACTGCCGCCGGCTCATCTCCGCCAGCGTCTCGGCGACGTGTTCCTACTCTGCGAGGTGAGCCTGCCACCGCGTATCCCGATGCGCAGCGGTCAGGAGATGACCATCCAGGATCGATGTGACGAGTTGCTCGATGCTCCGGAGGGCAATGGCAGGGTGCGCATACCGCTGCGAGACGACTTCGCCCTGCTCGGTGATCCTGATGCGGCCTCCGGGGGCGGCGTGCGGCTGCGCCCGGATACTGCGGTACGTTGGCGCGCCGCCCCGGTCGATGGTCCCGCCGACGCCGTGGAAGAGGGTCAACCGGACGCCGCGACGGTCCGCCACCCGGCCGAGGGCTTTCTGCGCTCGGTAGAGCGCGATGTTCGCGGCGAGGTAGCCGGCGTCCTTGACCGAATCGGAGTAGCCGAGCATCACCTCCTGGGTGTCCCCCCGCGAAGCCACCAGGTCGCGATACAGAGGATCCGCGAGCGCCCGATCGAGGACCGCCGGGCACCGTTCGAGATCGTCATAGGTTTCGAAGAGGGGGACGATATCAACGTGGGAGACCATGCGGTGGCGGCCCGGCTCGACCAGGCCGGCGGCCCGCCCCAGCAGGGCCACGTCCCACATATCGGAGCAGGCCGACGCCATGCTCACGATATAGCGATGTGAGGCGACTTCCCCATAGCGGGTCTGGATCTTCCGCTGGGCGAGCAATTCGGCGAGGACCGGCCGGGTCCCCCGCGGGATCGGCAGATCCCCCCGCCTGAGGAGCAACCGCCGGATCGAGCTGATGCGCTCTCCTTCGGGGGCGCGAGGCAGACGCGCGGACGTCAAGAGCGCGTCGACCGCCGCGCGGGCCAGACGGGCGTGCTGCCGGAGATCCAGGCTGGCGGCGTGGAAGCCGAAGACGTCGACCGCCGCACGGAGACCACCGGGTCCATTCCTGGCGACGCGGGCGCCCGGCTGCGCGGCGACCAGCTCTTCAAGACATCGGAGATCGCGGCCGAACGCCCCGGCCGATTCGTAGGCGCCCGGCCTCTCCCGCGCGGTGCGATCCAGCCGCCAGATCATCACACGGAGCTTCCGGCGGTAGAGCTCATGCGGCTGGTCGATGGCGGCGAACCGCTGGGTGGCAGGGAAACGGCGGCCGTCGCGCATCAGCTCACCGCGCATACGTGCGGCAATCGAGGGACGGCGCACCGGATACGAGAGCAGGTTCACCATCTGCTCACAGCGGTGACGGTAGTATCTGAGGATACTTTGCCGGAGCCGGGCGGCCGCCGCCAGAGTGACGGCCGGGGTCACGTTCGGATTGCCGTCGCGATCCGCCCCTACCCACGACCCAAAGCGGAGCAGCGGGGGCGCCGTCACGTCCGGGAAGAACCGGGAGACCTCCGCCCGCAGCAGCTCGTGAAAGCGCTCCGGCAGCGTGTAGATGGTACGCTCCAGGAAGACGAGAGCGGTCTCGACCTCGGTCGCCGGCGTCACGCCGGACTCCCGCACCTCATCGGTCAACCACAAGGCCTCGATGTGGGTATCGATCTCATCGAGAACGACATCCGCCTTGCCGTGGCCCGCATCGAGCGCGTCCGCAATGCGGAAGAGGTGGTTCATGACGCTGCGCCGCCTGGCTTCAGTCGGATGCGCCGTGAGCACGGGCTCGACGCGCATGGAGGCCAGGAAGCGCTCCACGGCGGCGGGCGGAACACGGTGGGACCGGAGCTGCCGGACCGTACGGCGCAGCGTCATCGGGCCTCCGCCGGGGTCGCGGGCGTACACCCTGAGGCGCCGGATACGCTGCCGCTCCTCGCAGAGATTGACAAGAAGGAAGAACAGGCTGAACGCGTGCGCGACGACGGACGCCTGCGGGAGCCGTAGCGCCCGCACGGCGCGGACCTCCGCCTCCGCGCCACCGCCGCGGCCTCCGCCTTCCCGCCGGCGCCGCGCGAAACGCCGAAGAGTTTCGATGGTGTCGAACATCTCCCGGCCGCACTGCTCGCGGATGATCGCGCCCAGCCGGGTCGTCAGGAGCCGCACCTCCCGCCGCAGCCGGGGATCCACCGTGTGGCTGGGGCCGGGTCCACGTTCGAGGATCTGACCGGCGGCCGGCTTCCATGCCTCAGGCCGTGCCGGGACGAGCACACGCGCCGTTTCAGGTGGCATCTGGCGCGGAAGGCGCGGGGGAAGGGTACGGCGGTTACACGCTCGGCGCGGGTTCGATGCCCCGCCTGGCGAATGCGGCCACAATCGCCGTCCGGTTTCGGCCGCCGTTCAACTGCTCATCCGCCCGGAGCAGAGCGGTCAGTCCCGCCGCGAAGCTCTCCCTGGTCCCGGCGATCGTGTCGGCGGCGGCCTCCGGCGCGGGATCACCGTATTTCCCCAGCACACGCAGGGTGTGCAGCACGAGCAGATCGGTCTTCAGCGCACCGGCCGGCTCCGACTCTCCCAGGCGCGTGCGGAGGTCCCAGAGCGCGGATGCCCAGATCGTGCCGTTGAGATGCGGGTCCGCGCCGGGCCCCCAGTCATAGTCCGCCATCGTTTTGGAGGAGGTGAGGCTGCGCGGATGCACCTCCTGATCGTCATGCCGGCGGTGCCAGGCCCAGATGTGCGGGGTGCCCAGCATTGCCGCGGTCCAGTAATCGCAGGTCCCTTCGTCCATGGGAATCTTGCGATTGCTCTGCAGGTGGGGGGGCCGCAGTGCGTTTGCGCGAAAGTCGGCCGTGTGCCGGTTGATGTGGTGTCCGTACTCGTGATAGAGAATGGCGCCGTTGTGGGAGGCATTGTGCTGGTACGGCCCGCGGGCCGCCTCCGCCAACGCGCCAAAACGCAGCGTCGACCGGCCCGGGCCGAGATGGATCTCCCCTTCCGGCGAGACCGGCCTGTACTCCCACGCGTCGGTGTAGCGATGGCTGGGCAGCCGGTAGTGGCCTCCCTGAAATGGCACCCACCGGTCGCGCCGCCGCACGCCGTCGCGAATTCCATCCTCCGCCTCCGCAACGGCGGTGTGGGCGGCCACCACGGCCGTCACACGGGGGAGGGGCGGCGCCCCCAGTTCACGCAGGAGGTCGTCCACATAAACGGCGATGCGATCCAGGTGGAAGTACGTGTTCACTTCCCCGAAGTGGGTGGCTTCGACGTAGCCGGCCTGCGAGTCCGGGTCGCGGAAGGTCGCCTCGTCGAGGGGTCCCCCTCCGCCTCGCGGCTCGAACAGGAAGTCGCCTTCCGCGTTCGGCTTCGCCTCGCCGATGAGGATGGGCCGTGCCGACCCCGTCGCCGGGTCGGGCCGGTTCACGACCCCGTCGTTGCGCACGCGGACGTAACGACCCCACAAGCGGCCGCTCCCCTCTCCGTCCTGGTCGAGGCGCAGCAACGGCACCACCATCGCGGTCACTCTCCCGCCGAGCAGGTGCGAGGGGTCCACCGTCCAGAGGTACACCCGACCGTATCGTACGGCTGCCCCGGCGCGCCCCCCGCTGGGGAGGCCGGCGCGGTCGACAGGAACGAGGCTCGGCGCCATCTCAGGCCGAAACCAGGCTCGGCACCGCCTCCAGCAGCTGCGCGGTCAACCTGCCGCGTTCCAGCTCCTGGCTGGACAGACACGGCAATCCCGTGGCGGCCTCGGCCTCCTTCATGGCGAGCGGGCTCATGCAGACGATCCCCGAGATGGCCAGCGGAGAGATCCCCCAGCTCTGCAGCATGCGGAGGCCCGCCGCCGCGCCCATGGGATCGCCCGCGGCGAAGATCCAGGCGTCGACCGTGGCGCTGAAGCGCTTCGTCTTCAGCAACGCGGCGGTTTCCAACTGGAGCAGGCCGTCCGCGATTTCCACCACCGCCCACTCGGCCCGGTGCGACGCCGCGTGGGCGAGCAGGAGATTGTAGAGGCTGAGGAGTTCCTGTGTGGTGCAGAGATAGGTGGACGGGTATCCTCCGTCGACGAAGTTCAGGGCGGCACACGCCCCGGCATCCAGAAAACTCCAGGTGTCCTTCCCCGTGGCCGTGCCGGTCAGCTTGATGCCCGCCACCCGGCAGCCTTGCTGCTGCAGGCCCTTGATGAGGCTCGTGGCGGTGTGCGTCTTCCCGGCATCCATCGATGTCCCGCAGACCGCGATCACTCGAGGGCGCTCCCGCGCCGGGGCGGGCGCGAGCGCGAACTCGCGCAGCCGCAGGGAGTGCCCCTGCTCGTCCGCGACGGCGCCCAGCAATCGTAATTTCGTCGGGTCCGGAACGGCGGCGTGCTTGCTGGCGACCAGCCCGCAGACCCCACCCTTCGAGAGCAGATCGCAGCGTTTCCCCTCGGCGCGGGCGTAGCCCTCAAACTGCATGGTGGCATACCGGTTGCCAAAGACCACCGCAAGGCGATCACCGACGTGCAGCCTGCAACTGCGCCCGTCGGCGAGTTCCAGACTCGCGTTCTTGCCGATCTTCTCCACCTCGGCCAGCACGATGTCGCCGGTGCGGGGGGAATCCGGACAGGGCGAGACGCCGGCCAGCCTGCCCTGCGGCACCCGGCGCAGCGCATAGGCAATCCGCAGGCTCGATTTGACGTCGTCAGTGAAGGACATTGCGGGGTTGTGACCGTTGTTCATGGCGCACCTCCCGTGCATGCGTCCATCGCCGCAGCGATGATCAACACGTTTCACGGTAATTCGGACGGTCGGGTGGCGCAATCGGCAGATCCCGCACATCGTGGGAGAAGATTCAGTACTCGCGCGGGGAAAATTCTGAGGTCGAGACCCGTTCCGCTACCGAAGGTCATCCCCTACTGTGTCGTCGTTCTTGCTTGGTTGAGGGCGCTTCATGAAGGTTTCTTCAGCGAGTTCACACTGCCGTAAGGGGCCGCGCCGGAGGGCATCGTGATCAATGGCTCCTCGGGTAGGATTCGAACCTACAACCCTCCGGTTAACAGCCGGATGCTCTACCGTTGAGCTACCGAGGAACGTCCTTCTCGACTGATTGTAGGAAGCCCCCCGGACCGTGTCAAGGCGCGCCTTGACATTCCCGACATTCCGCGCGGATAATGGAGTCCGTTTCGCACAGGAGGCCTTCATGCCACAAGTGCCCCAAGTCGGCCGGCGCGGCCTGGCTGTCCTCTTTCTGGCCGTCTTCATCGCGATGATGGGCTTCGGGGTCGTGCTCCCGGTTCTGCAGTTCTACGCGCGGGAGGTGGGCGCGACCCCGTTCCAGATCGGCCTGCTGGCCACCAGCTACGCGGTCATGCAGTTTCTCTTCGCCCCCCTGTGGGGAGCCGCGAGCGACCGGATCGGGCGGAAACCCATCTTCGTCCTGGGACTGCTCGGCTACGCCGTCTCGTTCGTCATCTTCGGTCTCTCGCACCAGGTCTGGGAGCTGTTCCTGGCCCGGATCCTCGGAGGAATCCTGAGCGCGGCCACCCTGCCCACCGCGATGGCCTATGTCGCCGACACCACGAGCGACGAACATCGCGGCGGGGCCATGGGCATGATGGGAGCGGCGATGGGGCTCGGATTCACCATCGGCCCGGGGATCGGCGGCATTCTGGGACACCGGCACCTCGCGCTCCCGTTCTTCGTCGGGGCGGGCCTCGCGCTCCTCACTCTGCTCCTGAGCTGGGGAGCGCTCCCGGAGCCGGCCCGGCGCGCCTCCCCGGCGCACCGCCCGTCCCGGATCGACGCGGTCCGGCTGGCCCTGGGAGGGCCGCTGGCGTTCTTCTACGTCGTCACCCTGGTGGGGGCGTTCGCCCTGGCCGGGCTCGAGGCGACGTATGCGCTGTTCGCCCAGGACCGGCTGCACCTGAGCGCCGCCAGCGGGGCCGGCGCGATCGGGATTGTGTTCGTCGCCGTCGGGCTCATGCAGGCCGCCATCCTCGGGGTGCTGGTCGGGCGCCTCATCAACCGGTGGGGCGAAGACCGGCTGGTCCAGGCAGGACTGTTCATCGCCGCAGTTGGGTATCTCCTGATCATGTCCACCCACGACCTGGCGACGCTCGCGCTGTACGCGGCGATCGCCGGCGCCGGCCATGCCTTGATGCGGCCGTCCGTCGCGTCGCTGATCTCGAAGCGCACGCCGGCCGGCCAGGGGCTCTCGATCGGCATCATGGACTCCTTCGACAGCATGGGCCGGATCGTGGGCCCGGCCTGGGGAGGCGCCGTCTACCACGCCGGCATCACCCTGCCCTATCTCAGCGCCGCCCTGGCCCTGCTGGTGACCGCCGGGATCTCGCTCCTCACCGCCACACGCAGCCTGCCCCTGCAGGTCCACTGAGGCGCCCGCATGCCGACCCCCCCGATCAACGTCAATACCGAGTTTCTCTTCTTCATGGAGCGCGTCGCCATCTCGCTGGCCATCGGCATGATGATCGGCCTGGAGCGCGAGTGGGCGCACAAGGAAGTCGGCGTCCGAACGTTCTCGATCGTGTCCCTGGCCTCCACGCTGTCGTGGCAGATCTCGCCGATCGCCAGCTACATCCTGATGGCGGCCCTCATTCCCCTCGTCACGCTGGTCAACTGGCGCAGCTTTGTCAAGGACCGGTCGTTGGAGACCACGACCACGGTCGCCCTCCTCGCCACGGCGGTCCTGGGGATCCTCGTCGGCGAAGGCCAGCTGCTGGTGGCGGCGGCGTGCGGGATCGTCCTGACCGGGCTGCTGGCCTGGAAGGCGGAAGTGGTCCGGTTCGCCGGGGCGGTGAAGATCGAGGAGATCCGGAGTGCGATCATCCTGGGGCTGATGGCGATCGTCGTCTACCAGCTGCTGCCGTTCGGCACGATCGACCCCCTGCACCTGATTGACCTGCGCGCCGCCTGGACCGTGGTGCTCGTCATCTCGGGGATCGCCTTCACGAACTACGTCTTGCTCCGGATCTACGGCACCCGGGGCATCCGGTGGACCGGGCTCCTCGGCGGGCTGGTCAACAGCACAGCCACGGTGGCCGAGCTGGCCAGCCGCGCGCGCAGCGACCCCGCCCGCCTGTCGGTCTTCGCCCTCCTGGGGATGCTGACCGCCAACAGCGCGATGCTGATCCGCAACGGCCTGATCCTCGGGATCTTCGCGAGCCAGGCGCTGGCCTACGGATGGATGTCGGTGGCCCTGATGCTGCTGGCCAGCGTCGTCGCCACCAGCCGCATCCACGTCAAGGACGAGGAGACGGCGCCGCTCCACATTCAATCGCCCATCTCGCTGCTCCACGCGCTCACCTTCGGCCTGCTGTTCGTCCTCATCACCCTGACCGCGCAGATCGCCAGGAAACTGCTCGGTCCCGCGGGCTTCCTCCTGGTGACGACGCTCGGCGGACTGGTGAGCAGCGCGTCGACCTCCGCCGCGGCCGGGATCCTGGCCTCCAAAGGCGCGCTCCCCCCCGAGCTGGCCGGGTATGGGGTCGTCCTCACCTCGATGGCCAGCCTCATCTTTCACATTCCGATGGCCCAGATGGCCGGCCGGAACAACGAGGTCACCGCCCGCCTGGCGCGCCTGTCCATTGTGATCCTCGTCGCGGGATTTATCGGGCTCGCCGCCCAGGCCCTGCTCTTCCCTCACCTCCTCTAAAACGCCGGAACGTCCCGGCTTTCGCCGCGGGCACGGCCCCGTAGGCCACCGAGCGATCCCCGGCCCCCGGTGGCGCAGGACCCGTCCCGCCCCCAGAGAACACCTCCCGCCAATGAGACCACCACGATGGGCCGCTGCCTCGAGGCCGGCCCGGTGACGCAGCGTGAACTGATCGGCCGGACCATCACCGTCCTCGCGCTGATCATCCTGGCGTGGTTCCTCGTGTGGCTTGTCGTCCAGGTCACCGAGGTCCTCGTCCTGCTGCTGGTCTCGGGGATCCTCGCCAGCGGACTCGCGCCGCTCGTCAGGCTGCTGCAGCGCTGGCGGATCCCCGGAGGGATGCGGTTTTCGCGCGGCCTGGCCATCTTCGCGCTGTACCTCGCGCTGTTTTGCGTGTTCCTCCTGATTCTGTCGATCATCCTCATTCCCGCGGTGAACGAAACAGGGAGATTCGTCCAGCAGCTGCCCCAACTCCTCACGCGACTCCGGCCCATGCTCGCCGAGCTGCACGCCCGGCAGCCGTGGCTGCCCGACCTGGCGGGGATCCTGGATCGGCTCCCCACGATGGTCAGCAACCTCTCGCGGTTCGGCCCCCAGGCGGCGAACGTCGCGTTCCGCTTCCTCGGGGGCCTGACCGCGGTCATCACCGTCCTCGTCTTCACCTTCTACATGCTGCTGGAGGGCGCAGAGATCAAGCGCGGGATGATCGCCCTCTTCCCGCCCGCGGAGCGATCCCGCGTGAGCACGGTGCTCGACCGGATCGGAACGAAATTCGGAGGGTGGCTGCGGGCCCAGCTGCTCCTGTCCCTCTCCGTCGCCGTGCCGGTGACCGCAGGCCTCTACCTGCTCCGGATGCCGTACCCGTTCCTCCTGGGCATCATCGCGGGGATCGGCGAGCTCATCCCAATGGTCGGTCCCACCCTCGGCGCCTCGGTGGCCATCCTGGTGGCGCTGTCGCAGCAGACCTGGCAGCTGATCGGGGTGATCGTGTTCTACGTGATCGTGCTCAACGTAGAGCCCCACATCCTCGTGCCGAGGATCATGTCGCAGGTCGTCGGCATGTCCCCGATCCTGACGCTCGCCGCCCTCCTCACCGGCATCAAGCTGCTGGGCATCCTCGGAGGGCTCCTGGCCGTTCCCGTGGCCGCCGCGCTTCAGGTCGTCGTGGCCGAGATCGTCCGCGAGATGCTCCCCTACTCGGCGTCCCCGCCCCCGCCGTTCCCGGAATCAGCGCGCGCGCCGGCGCCGGAATCTCAG
>DATHLI010000209.1:0-2078 GCA_035488355.1 bacterium
TCGTAGAACCCTTTCCCCGTCTTCCGGCCGTGGTGGCCGGCGAGCACCATCTTCCGCAGGAGGGGCGGGGCGGCGTACCGGGCGTCCTTGAACTCCGCGAACATCGCCTCGGCGATGTAATAGGTCGTATCGATCCCGACGAAATCCAGAAGGGTCAGGGGACCCATGGGGTGGTTCAGCCCGAGCCGGATCGCTTCGTCGATGTCCTCCTTGCTCGCCACGCCGAGTTCGAGGGCGCGCACCGCATCCAGGAGGTAGGGCACCAGGAGCAGATTGACGATGAATCCCGGGTAGTCTTTGCAGGCCACCACGGTCTTTCCGAGCGTCTCACAGAACGCCCGGCACCGGGTCAGCGTCTCCTCGGCCGTGAGCAGCCCGCGGACCATCTCGACGGGCTTCATCACCGGGACCGGGTTGAAGAAGTGCAGCCCCAGGAACCGTTCCGGCCGCCTGGTCGCCGAGGCCATTTCGGTGATCGAGAGGGAGCTCGTGTTGCTCGCAAAGATCGTCTCCGGCGGGCAGATCCGATCCAGGTCCGCGTAGAGCCGCTTCTTGTCGTCCATCTTCTCGATGATCGCCTCGAGGATGATCTCGCCCCCGGCCAGGTCGCCGAGCACGGTGGTGCCCCGGATGCGCGCGCGGGCGGCGTCGCGGTCCGCGGCGGACAGCTTGCCGCGGCTCACCGCCCCCTCCATGGACCCGTCGATCCGCGCCAGCCCGGCCCGCAGGAGCTCCGCGCTCACTTCCCGGACCACGACCTGGTAGCCGGCGCGCGCGCACACTTCGGCGATGCCCGATCCCATGAGCCCGCTGCCCACGACCCCGACTCGCTTGAACATCTCCATCCCCCCTAGGCGCTCCCCCGACGGACGCGGCGGGCGGCCGGCCTCCGGGCTAGGCGACGACCTCGTAGACGACCGGGGCCCGCGGCGGCACTCCCGGCCCAATCGTGTACGCCGCCCGCACACGCCGGCGGCCCTCCTCCACCGCGCCCTCCCGGCTCGTATGGATCGCCGCCAGCGCGTCCCCGGGCCGCACCACGTCGCCGATCTTGCGCTCGATCACGAGCCCCGCTCCCGGATCGATCTGGTCCTCGGCCCGCTCGCGCCCCGCGCCGAGCGCCATCGCCGCGCCGCCGATCGCCTCCGCATCGATGGCGAGGACCGTTCCGGCCGCATCGGCGATGACCGGACGCTGGATCGGCGCCCGCGGCAGCCGCTCGGGGTGATCCACCACCCCGGGATCCCCGGCTTGGGCGACGACCATCTCGCGAAACGTTCGCAACGCCTCGCCCCCGGCGAGCCGGTCGGCGAGGAGCCGCCGTCCCGACGCGAGACCGTCCGCGAGGCCGGCGAGCACGACCATGTGCGCTCCCAGGGTCAGGCACAGATCGTGAAGATCCGGCGGCCCATCGCCCCGCAGTGTCCGGATCGCCTCGCCGACTTCCAGCGCGTTCCCGACCGCCCGCCCGAGGGGCTCATCCATCGCGCTGATCACGGCCACGGTGCGGCGGCCCGCCGCCTGTCCGATCCCGACCATCGCCTCGGCCAGGGCGCGCGCCGCAGCCGGCGTCTTCATGAATGCGCCGCTTCCGGCCTTGACGTCGAGGACGATCGCCTCGCTCCCCGCGGCAATCTTCTTGCTCATGACCGAGCTGGCGATCAGCGGGATACTCTCCACCGTTGCCGTGATATCGCGCAGCGCATAGAGCCGCTTGTCCGCCGGGACGAGGCGCGCGGACTGGCCGGCGATGGCGCACCCGACCCGGTTCACCTGATCGATCAGTTCGGCGGGAGTCAGCTGGACCCGGAGTCCCGGGATCGATTCCAGCTTGTCGAGCGTGCCGCCCGTGTGGCCGAGCCCGCGGCCGGAGAGCTTGGCCACCCGCACGCCGCAGCTGGCCGCCAGGGGCACCAGCACAAGCGACGTCTTGTCCCCCACCCCGCCGGTGCTGTGCTTGTCCACGGTCCGCCCGCGGATCCCCCGCAGGTCCAGGGTCTCCCCGCTCTCGACCATGACCTTGGTCAACGCGGCGGTCTCGGCCGCGCTCATTCCCCGGAAGTAGACGGCCATCAGGA
>DATHLI010000210.1:0-2683 GCA_035488355.1 bacterium
GCGGCATTGGCGCGGACGTAGTTATAGACCGCCGTGGAGGTGAGGTAGGCCCGCATCCGCTCCCGATTGGGGTGGAGCGGAAGGACCTCCTGCCAGATCGCCCGCCCGCACAGAAAGCCGCTGGCGCCGGTCTCGACGGCCAGTTCCAGGCCGACGAGGAATTCCTGGATCCCGACGCCGCCGCTCAGGAGCACCCAGGGCCGCCGGGCCGCCTCGTTGAGCTCGCGGCAGAACGCCCGGATCTCCTCGAGGGAATAGACGGCCGGCCGCTCCTTGCCGTCAAACACCGCCTGGTGAAACTGGCGCGCGTACTTGAGGTCGGCGGGGAACTGGAGCTTCAAGAGATCCACGTGAAAGGACGCGTCCGAGAATTCCCGCGCAGCCTCGATCGCGTGGCGCGGCCGCTTCCGGGCGAACTCGGGCGTGTCCGGGGAGGCATCCTCGATCGGGTACGTCACGATCTCCAGCAGGAACGGGAGATCGTGCCGGACGCACTCCTCACCCACCCGCCGCACGATCTGCCGTTGGTGCGCCCGCACCTCGGCCGACGCTTCCGGCGTGTCGTAGAGCAGGAGCTTGATCGCGTTCACGCCCGACCGCTTCGCCTGCGCCACGGACCACCCGTCCAGCAGCCTGGTCTTGCGCTCGCGCCCGGCGGTCCCGACCCGGTCGTACTCGCCGTCCTCCACGGCGACGAGGAGGCCGACGTCGCCGGGCACGATCTTGACCGCCCGGGGGAGCCCGTAGATGGGATCCACCAGCGTCGCCGTCGAGTGCGGCGACAGCAGGTCGGTGATCAGGGCCTTGGTGGCGGCCATCTCCTCGTACGCGACATCCCGCGGCTGGCGCCCCGCCGCCTTCGCCAGCGCGGCCCGCATCGAGTCTCGCTGGTCGACGGCCAGCATTTTGAAGCGTCCCGCCGCGTCGGCGAGGCGCAGCAGGTTGGCGAGCTTTCCACTGCTCAGCATCATGTCGGCGCAATCCCCCTCGGGCCTAAGTAATTCGGTGTCCGATCCTCCATTTCATCTGGGCATACACAGGACACCAATGGATATCACCGAGCTGCTCATCCAAACCAAGAACCTGAACGCCTCCGACCTTCACCTGACCGCCGGCGCCCGGCCCACGCTGCGGATCAACGGCAAGCTGACCCGGCTCGACATGCCCGAGCTCGGCGGTGAGGAGATCCACACCCTGCTCTACGACATCCTCACCGACGAACAGCAGGCGAAATTCGAAGCCACCCACGATCTCGACTTCTCGATCGAGCTGACCGGGGTGGGCCGGTTCCGGATCAACGCCTTCCTTCATCGCCTGGGGGAAGGCGCCGTCCTGCGGCTGATCCCGGAGGGGATCAGGACCCTCGACGACCTGGGGATGCCGCCGGTCCTCAAAGACCTGGCGATGCAGGACCGCGGGTTGGTCCTGATCACCGGCCCCACCGGCTCAGGGAAGTCGACCACGCTCGCGGCGATGATCGATCACATGAACAACCTGCGCGAGGATCACATCATCACCGTCGAGGATCCCATCGAGTTCGTCCACACGCACAAGCGGTGCAACATCAACCAGCGGGAGGTCGGGCCCCACACGATGTCGTTCGCCGCGGCCTTGCGGAGCGCGCTGCGGGAGGACCCGGATGTCATCCTGGTCGGCGAGATGCGCGACCTCGAGACGATCGCCCTGGCGCTGACCGCGGCGGAAACCGGCCATCTCGTTCTGTCCACGCTGCACACGAACAGCGCGCCGCAGACGATCAACCGGGTCGTCGACGTCTTCCCCCCGCACCAGCAGGAGCAGATCCGCGTCCAGCTCGCCGACTCGCTGCTGGGCGTGGTCGCCGAGACGCTGATCCCCGCCCTGAACGGCGGCGGGCGTGTGGCGGCCATGGAAATCATGGTGAGCACGGCGGCGATCCGGAATCTCATCCGCGAGAACAAGATCCATCAGCTCCCCTCGGCGATTCAGACCGGCGCGCGCGAGGGCATGCAGTCGTTCGACCAGCACCTCAAGACACTGATCAAGACCAGGAAAATCAGCCCGGACGAGGCGCTGAAGGTCGCGGTCGAAAAGCAGGCGTTCGCCGAGGAGGCGGCGGGCGGCCGCCCGGATCTCGCCGATCTCCGGACCAGGCGGTAGCCGAGGAGATCGGCGACGCGGACGGCCCCAACGACGTCCGGCTAGGGCTCCGGGGCCTCGCCTAGAGTCGGCCGCCGGGCCGCGGCGCCCGCGGCTCACGCCCCGGGGGCGCCTCCTCGATCCGCCACGTGTACGTGAACTCCGTGATCCGGCGCAGCATCGCGGAGACCGAGCAGTAGCGCGTCTGGCTCAACTCCACGGCGCGCGTCACCTGCTCGGGCCGCAGGCCGGCCCCAAAGAAGACGTACTCCAGCGCGATCCGCGTGAAGACCTTGGGGTGGTCCTCCGCGCGATCGGCCGCCACGCGGATCTCCAGCCCCGCGAGCGGCGCCCGCATCTTGGTGAGGATGCCGACCACGTCCATCCCGGTGCAGCCGCCCAGGGCCAGGAGCACCGTCTCCATCGGCGACGGCCCGCTCCCGCCTCCGCCGTGCTCCGGGGTCGCATCCATCGTGATGGTCGCGCCCGCTTCCCCCGTCCCCTCGAACTGCATGCCGGCCGTCCAGCGAATCGTGGTGTTCATGTCCGTGCCTCCGGGGCGGCC